>CAUJKL010000652.1 GCA_963204995.1 Planctomycetota bacterium
CCCTCTTTATCCCCCACATCTCATTGGCGAGTTGCAGTAGGAGATTGCTAGCGTGGCAGGATCGGGTTTCCCTCCTTCGGCGGTTTGGGTTATGACTTGGGTTGGGTGTCGGGAATTCGACGCTCGCCGACTCTTTTGCCAAGGAGGGCAAGTGATCATGGTTGCAGCTTGGGTGACGACGGAATTGGTGTCCTTAAAATTGGGTGACAAGCGGCGTGAAAGGCGGGCGGGCGTGATGCTCGATCAACTCGCGCAGATTTGTGAGTCGCAACCCGAAGCGGCTAAGAGCAGAGCCGCGCTCAAGGCCAACTATCGGTTCATTCACCATCCCGCGAATTCCCCCGAGGCCATTTTGGACGCGCACAATCAAGCCTCCATCCAACGCACCGCCGAACACGATGACGTCGTGCTCGCACAGGATACAACCGTCATCGACTTGACCAAACCCCATCGTCAAGTCCAAGGTGCGGGGCCCTTGGAGAGCGACGACAAGCGGGGCGTGTTCTTGCATCCGCTGTATGCCATGACCGAGGCAGGCTTGCCGCTGGGCATCGTGGATCAAGTGATCTGGACGCGCGACAAGATTACCACCGATCTGACCAAGTCCGAGAAGCAGCGGCTGCGCAAGCAAGCCGCCTTCGAAGAGAAAGAAAGCTCGCGCTGGTTGGAGATGTTTCAAAGTGGCGAGCAAATCGCGCGTGCCAATCCGGGAACGAACTACACCGTCGTCGGCGACAGCGAATCGGACATCTGCGAGATCTTCGCCGAGGTCGGCGACCTGCCGGAGAATTGCCATTTCGTTGTTCGTGGCTGCCAAAATCGAGCCGTCGTTGATGGCGGTGACGCCGCGAACGTGGACGAAGCGTTGGCGGCAGCGGAGATCCAATTTACCTGCCAAGTGAACATGAGCGAACGTGTGTCGAAGATTGCCGGCGAGACGCGTCCGCGTCGCAAGTCGCGTTCGGCACGGGTAGCAGAGATTGGCGTCCGCGCTCGCCAGCTCACGATTCGCGGTCCAGCACGTCCCGGCGGAAAACTTCCCGACATGACGTTGAGCGTGGTGGAAGCCGTGGAACTGGATCCTCCCGCCGGCGAAGAGCCCATTCGTTGGTTGCTGTTCACCACTCTGAGCATCGACTCGATCGCACAGATCCAGCGGGTGATCTCCGCGTATTCGATCCGTTGGAATATTGAGTTGTATTTCAAAACGCTCAAGAGCGGCTTGAAGATCGAGAAGCTGAAGTACGAAACGTTGGACCGTTACTTGACGGCTTTGTCGCTGCTGATGATCGTGGGCTGGCGCGTGGAGTATCTCAAAGGTGCCGCTCGTCACGATCCCGACGCCAGTTGTGAAAAATATTTCTCTCGCGCAGAATGGCAGCCTTCGTACCTGGTGCATACCGACGGCGGCGAACTTCCCAGCGAGCCGCTCACGATCTCCGCATTCATGCTGCTGATAGCCGAGCTTGGTGGTTGGCAGCGCAAGAAAAGCCAAGGCCCGCCCGGTTCCATGACCATCTGGCGAGGCATGCGCCGCATGGAGGCTTACGCTGACGCCTTCCAAGCCTTCCAAAAGACAAAATTGAGATGTGGGGGATAAAGAGGGCACCGGCCCCGGAATCATTCCACATTCCCGACGACGTTTTTCAGCTTACTACGGCAGAAAAACTAGAACACATCGCAGCGAAACATCCGGTTAACAAATCGCCTACCGACGAGCATTGCATCGCGCAGTTTTGTATTCGTGGATTAGAGAGCGAGCCAGAGCGTTGGGCTCAGCGTTATCACCTCATCCACCATGTTGCATCGCGGGTTGTCAGCGATCATCGCGGCGAAATTCTAGCCGTTGCTCGTGCGTTGTTCATGCACGGTATTTTGTCCAAATCCGAAATTGAAAAGGCTATGCAATTATGACCACCAGCACCCCCGTTTTTGCCGACGTTACAGCCGATCCGCGATTGGCAATTCGGCGTTCCATTCGCGAGCGACTTGCAGCACGTGATTTACTGCGAGCCGATCGGCGCGAAATTGAAAATGCGATTCGCAACTTGGATCAAGAGCTAGACGGCTCGACGAATCGACACCAGGCGACTTGCGAGCCGATTCAGCGTGAGATTAGTGAGTTGGAGCGGCGGAGATCTAGCCTCATTGCCGATCGAAAAGACGTGCCTACATCGATTGACGTTCGACGACGTGAGTTGCTCGACTTGCTTCGCGATGCAAATGGCGAGTTGGAAAAAGCGGCGAACGATCACAAGGAAAGAACGGCCGTATTGCAAAAGGAAATCAAAGCGATACTCGAAAGCGAAAAGAGATACAGCGATTTGAATGAGCACTCGCTCGCACATCCTAGCGTTGCCAATCCTCACCTTTTGGATTTGCACTGGGCCGCAAAACGCGGTTGCGAGTTTGGCTTAGCGCGCGTCGAAGCGGCGCGGGAAAAAGTTGCGCAGTACGCATCGCAAATCGCTGCCGAAAAAACTCCGCGTGCTGCCCCCCTCACAACATCAAATCCGTCTGGGATCGCGCGAGTCAACCAATCCGCGATCGGCGAGTATGAACGCCGGTTGCGACGCTGGCGATTGGAATTACGTGCGGCTGAAAAAATGCTTGGCGATGCCCGAGCCGAATCGGAGACAATTCGCCAAGCGATTTTGGATGAATGACATTTTTGAAAAGTGGCCGCGAGGTGTTCGGGTTCATCACCTCATTGGCCTGCGTCGTCGCCACGATTGCGAAACCCGTGGCGGCGGCGAGTTTTCACTTCCATGCGAGTCCATAGTTATGACGCCAGCACAATACGCAGCGAGAGTTGAGATTCTCCTCTTGGCCGGTCACTACGCAGCGGCACACCGTGTTATCGATGAGGCACGTTTACTTTCACTCACCACCACCGTCGACGAGATCACTCTCAGCACTCACCTGGCGTCGACATCGCTTAGCGTGCGGCTTGTCGGGCAACTTGAGCAACTCGGCATCCACACCGTGGCTGACCTGCTTGACCGGCGAGACGAGTTGCCGCTCATTCGCGGATTGGGAGAATCAGCGATCGGCCAAATTACGGAGATGTTGCAACGTGGCGGGTTCGCCAGAGAGACGATATTCGTGGGGTGTTCTGATACCCGTCGGCTGTCGATCGTGCGTTAGACGCGATTCTCGCGAACCACTTTCGATAGATAGTTGCACTTTCAAGGCGAATCGCTCAAAATAAGCGAACCGCAGTTGTGTTGTCAGCACAACGACGGTTCTAACCATCACGCAAACCTGTTTCGGAGGTTCACGCCATGATTGCTTCCAATCGTAAAGCCAAGTCGCCAGCGAATCAAGCAACACTCATTCCAGCGGTTGCCTACATCCGTTGTTCTGGCGAGGCGCAGGTTGACGCTTCGATACCCGCGCAAAAATCTTCAATCGAGAAGTACGCCAAGGAACACGGCTACCACATCATTCGATGGTATGTGGATGAAGCCATTTCAGGTTGGAAGGAAGCGCGGGAACAATTCCAACAACTCATAACCGATCTAGCCCGAGGCGACTTTGAGGCGGTGTTATGCTGGGACCAAAACCGTTTTTCTCGGTTCCCAGTTCTCGAAGCAAACCACTATTGGTATCTGCTAGATCGTGCTGGCGTTCATCTTTCTACGTGCAACCAAAACCGCGTTGATTGGCATTCAATCGCAGGATGGCTTACAGCTTCGATCAAGCAGCACTCGGACGCGCAACACCGCTTCCAACTATCCGCCGACATCAAACGCGGCAAACGAGCGGTTGCGGAACGTGGCGTATGGCAAGGTCGGATACCTTATGGTTACGTTCGCAGCAAGAACGGCAAGCTGGCAATCGGCAATCCCGACGAGGTTGCCACCGTGCAACGCATCTTCGCGGAGTATACCCGTGGCGCATCACTTCGTAGCATCGCTCACACATTGAACGCCGATGGCATCGACGCAGGCGAAGGGCGTGGCTGGGCTGCGGGTTCGGTTCGATCTAAGTTGACGAATCCGGCATACGTCGGCACGTTCAAATGGAATGAGTTGGAGCTGCACAACAATCATCCCGCTATCATCGACCGCGACACATTCGCGAACGTGCAACGACTGTTAGACGAACGCCAGACGGTGACGACGCCAAAGCAAAACGGCGGCGGGTTCCTGCTTACCAGCCTTATCCGATGCGGGAAATGCGGTTCTCCCATGTGTGGACTCAGGCAGGGACATCGTGAGTATTACCGGTGCCAAGGCCACAACCGAAAAGGTGGCTCGTTTTGTGACTTGAACTTGGTTAAGCAACCGGAAATCTTGGAACATGTCATCACGGCGGTTGAAAGCTGGTTGACAAATCCAAAGGTTGTTCAGCGACTTCGCGCCGAGCTTCACAAGCAGGTTGCCACCAAGTCGACCAAGGCGAGCCCCGCACGATTGGCGAAGCAACTGGCAACGCTGGAAAGCAAGTTGACCAAGGCAAAGCGGCGGCTGATGGAATGCGATTCCGATATGCTCCCCGAGGTCCAGCAAGGTATCCGTGATGTGCGAGCCGAGCAACTCAGACTGGAAGCCGCATTAGAAGCCGCTAGAACGCCAGTAGAAGAGATAACTGCCGAACAGGACGAACGAATCGACAAAGCAATGTCGACGTTCTCTACGCTACGCAAGATGCTTACAAAGGCCGATGCGGTTCTCAAGCGGGAACTGCTGCGAGAAACGGTTCAGCGGGTTGACGTTTGGAGCGAACGGCAGGCTACCGGCAGGCAAAGCACGTTCCGGCTGGTTCGCGGTGTTGTTCGCGTCCGAGCCGATAACTTGTTCGGTTCTCTTGATTGAACTGGCTCCAAGACGCATTGTTGACTTGAATCAACCACAGTTGGAACTCGCGAATCTGTTCGGGGCCCAGACGGGCACCGACGCCCGGCGTTGGTCGAGGCAATTTGCCGAAGTGACGCGCGAATCGCTCGACGTGATAGGTATAGGTATCGATGGTGCGAACGGCCAGATTTCGCACCAGCATGTCTTCGGCCATGCGTTTGGTAATAGGCGTTTGCCGCTTGCGATAGGAACTTGGCATCGTGTTGAACCTCATGGAGAAGTGTTGAAACGCGGTGGAGTACATCTCCCACACGCCTGACTCCAGGATGCATCGTGTTTCGAAAAGCGCAAGTCCCTACAATCGTTTTAATCGTTAGTGGGTAGCAGCCGTCAGGATCACACTCAGCGAGAGGCCGTCGCGAGAGGAGACCGCGGCAGCGGGCCAGCACACGGGCGGAGTCTTCGACGCTACGGTTGATTGGAGTTCATGGTAAGCCGGGGCTTCGCGGACTCAGCCTCAGCCACCTCCGAACGGAAGAGCACTGGCAGAGCCAGTGGCACACGGGCGGAGTCTTCGACGCCACGGCTGATTGGAGTTTATCGTAAGCCGGGGCTTCGCGGACTCAGCCTCAGCCACCTCCGAACGAAAGAGCACTGGCAGAGCCAGTGGCACACGAGCACACGAGCGAAAGGCACTTTATGGTCGGCGCGCGGAGTCGACTTCGGCGATGGCTTCCGCTGTGCGGCGGTTGATCTCGCGAGTGAGTTCTTCGCTCATCGTGCGGAGCTCTTCGCTCAACTGGAAGTTCGTGCGATACAACCGGCTCAGTTCCGCCCTCGTCTCGTCGTATACGGCTTGCAGCTTGCCGAGATAGGCGGTGATTTCTTTTTGCTCGTACTCGAACTTGTCTCGGTCTTGCTGTAGCTTCGTCTTCTCGTCGGTGCGATAGGCAATCAACGCTACCGTCCGCGTGTTGGTTACGGTCTGCTCGTCGATGTTACGTTGGATCTGTGCGATGTCTTGCCGAATCTGGACCATTTGCAAATACGTCGAGCGGAATTGGAATTCGTAATCGTTCAACGAGCGAACGTAAATCGGCTCGATGCGTTCACAAACACCACGACTGATCAAGTCGTCGGCGTCGGCTTGTGGGAAAACCCCGACGGCTCCCTTCTTGAACTTCGCAACATCTCCGCGTTGCAACAGCGGAATCTCGGAGCGACCGCGATCGAACCAGTCCTGACTCTCGGAGATACCATTCATCGTCGCGTCGCTGTCGACGATTTCCGAGTGATCTGCCGTGAAACGTACTTTCACCCACGTCTTTTCAGGCGGGTCCGTGGCCTCGGCTCGCTTGCCGTCTCGCAAATAGGAGGGGAGCACGCCGGGAGGCAGCAACTTGCCCAGGAAGTCGGGGTCCATCTTGCCGAAGATCGGTGAGACGTCGGCGTTCTCGTTCAAATTCGCGACTCCATCCGGGTCTGTCGAGAAGAAGTTATGCCCGTCGATGGGCATCGTTTCGTAGAGTGTCCAGGTTTGCCCGCCGGCCTGGAGTCGTTGCTGTTGTTGATTGTCGAGTGGCAATGTCGGACGGATCGTGACCGAATTGTTCGTGACCGAAACGGCCGAGAACTCGCCCAGATAATACTGTGGAATCTTCGTCCCGGCGGGGAGACCGATCTCCGGTGGTGCTTCGGCTTCCGCGAACGCGTACAAGATCATCGCGACTTCGATCTGGTTATTCACGGTTGCGGGATCGGCGATACCCTGTGGAACCGTGCTGACGGTTACCGAGCCGTCGGCTTGCGGCGGGCCTTGCGGTGTACACCCGCGCCACACCCGCCCGCGATCGAAGACCATGCGTGCGAACTTCGCGTTCTGTGTTCTGATCGACGGCGTCGTCTGCACGACCTCGGATCGATCACCATACATCAGTTTCTCGAACTCGGCTTGGGCCCTTTCTGCTTCCAATCGGTTCTTCTGCTCAATCGTTCGCCACGCGGCGTGTGTCTTGTAAGACATCGCGGCATAGCACATGAAGGCGATCGACGCACCAAATACAAAGAAAGTGCAGACGATGTGAAACCAACGCCATGTCTTCGTGAACATGTACGTCAGGTAGAAAAAGAAGAGAACCAGTAAGGCACCGAGGGCCTGGTAGATGACCGGATTGTCCATGAATCAAATCAGCCGCTTCGTGTGAGTGGAGCGATCGGTTCGGTGCTTCTATTAGCTACAGTTGCCAAACTGTGGGAGTCTCGGCCAAACCACGCTCTGGCGAACGGGGCCACGTTACCAATCCTGGCGCTCGCTTAGCCTTAACCGCTAATACACCGAGCCGATAGGATACCGTTCGATGATAAGCTGGGAAGTATAGGGTGTCAACCTAAACTCCCTCTGGCACGATGGCGCAACCTGTCTGAAGCAACGACCTTGCAGCATTCGGATCGATACGACCGTTTCAAAAGGCATAATCGCTCAAGTCGTCACAGCTTATTCCCCGAGATTAAGAAGAGAGGACGTTCCAGCGTCCGGATGGGGAAGGTCTGAGCCCGTAACTCGGCCCGCCGATCGGTTGCGTGCTGGAACGACGGGGGAATATAGATGCCAGGAATGCCGAGTCGGAGTCGCATCAGTGTCGTGGTCTGCCTGATCGTCGGAGGATTGCTCAGCGCTGGATGTCACCGCGCATATTATCGCGAACAGGCCGACAGAGACGCGTATTCGATTGTCTTCGAGAAATCACTGAATCCACAGAGCGCTCTGCCTCGACAGTCGATCGAAATCGACCCGCGATCGAGAATGTTCGATCCGTTCAACCGGGATCGGCCTCCCATGCCCCCCGACGATCCGACTTCGCATCAGCTGATGCATTACGTGGACGACAAAAAAGGCTATGCACGGTGGCATGCCAACGGCGATGTCGACACCGCCGAGAATCCGAACTGGTGGGAGTCGCTGCCGCTGGATGAGAACGGCGTGTTGAATCTGACTGCGGATCAGGCTTATCAGCTGGCCTTAATTCATTCACGAGACTATCAGATGCAGTTCGAGACGCTGTATCTGTCCGCGCTCGACGTGAGCGCCGAACGCTTCCGCTTCGACACGCAATTCTTCGGCGGTTATCAAACAACAGGCAGCCTGACGAATGCCAGCAACCAGATCAATGCAAGTACGTATACGACTCAGACAGGACGAGTTGGACTTCCCGGCGGCGGCGTATCCGCTGCGACTTCGCCGACATCGTTGATGGCTCATCGCGGTTTCGCGACCGGTGCCGACTTGGTCGTGGGCATGGCCAATTCGTTGGTCTGGAACATTGACGGCAGCAGGCCATTCGTGCCGACCACGCTATTTAATGTGGGATTCATTCAGCCGTTGTTGCGCCGCGCGGGCCGCGATCGGATTCTCGAAACGTTGACTCTGTCCGAGCGGACGGTCTTGGCTAATGTTCGGCAAATGGAACGCTACCGGCGCGCATTCTATGTGCAAACCATGACGGGACGTAACGCGGGCAGCGGAGCGTCGCGCCGCGGTGGTGTGTTCGGATCGGGTCTGGAAGGTTTTACGGGCGTTGGCGGTGGATTTGGCGGCGTCACCGGCAGTGGCGGTGGCGGTGGTATTGGCGGCGGCGGCGGGGGCGGGACGGGTGCGGCGGCGGCGGGCAACTACTTTGGACTGTTGCAAGCGCAGCAAAGTATTCGCAACCAACAGGTCACCATTGCTGGTCTGCAAAGCAATCTCATCCAACTCCGCGACTCCTTGCGTGAACACTTGTCGCAGATTCCGGACGATCCCGAGACGCTGATCCGCGAACGGCTGCAAATTGCACAGGCGCGGCAGGCACTTTTGAACGCCGAGAGTTCGCTTCTGAACAGCCAAAACAGTTATCAAGCCACGCTCGACGCCTTTAAGATCACGCTCGGCCTGCCGCCGCAGTTGTGTGTGAACATCCAAGATGACATGCTCAATCAATTCAATTTGATCTCTCCTTCCACAATCCGGGCGCAAGGCGAAGTCACGGAATTGAGAAGCGCTGTTGGCTATACGAACGAGCAAATCCTAGCGTTGCTGCATTCTGGCGGCGAAGAAGGCATGCCGATGCCGGCCGTTTGGAGCGCTGAACTTGCCACACGCTTGCAAACACAACGTGACATGCTCGATCGCATTCGCCGGATCTATGAAAGCGTAGCTGCGGGCACACTGACCGAGACACGCACGGACATTGAACGTCTGGCCGCATCGATCGGGGACCGGAAACGGGAATTGCTGGCTATCAAAACAAAGTACGAGCAAGATTTTGCTCGCTTCGATCGGTATGGCGGGCTGGATCCGTGCCAGGTCACCCTGTCGGCCGAAATCGATGCTTCGGTGTTTGATGTCGTGGCACTCGAAGCCGTTCCTGCGGCGCTGAATGAGGACGCGAACCGATTGGAAATGCAGTTCAGTTCCTATGCGGAACCGCTCGCCGCCATCCAAGCCTCCATTGAATCGCTGCTCAATGCAGAAACGAAACCAAGTGGAGAAGATCTCGCCAAGTTCTTGGAGCAGAACGTCATCTTCGCGACTCCAAGTTTGCTGTCCGATCTGTCGGATGGCATTCTGGATGTCTCGCTGGTGCAGGCCCGAGCTCGGACGCATGCGGTTCGCGTGACACCCATCGAGTTGAAGTGGGATCAGGCGGTGGAATTGGCGAGTCGCTACCGGCGCGACTGGATGAATGCGAGAGCCGCACTTGTCGATGCCTGGCGGCTGATCGAATTCAACGCCGACAACTTGGAGGGCATTTTGGATCTGGAAGTGAACGGCACGCTGCGCACCGACAAGAGCGACGACTTGCGGATGGCCTTACGCTTTGATGCTCCTATGACGCGATTGACCGAGCGCAACACCTATCGTCAGTCCTTAATCGAATATCAACAGACCAAGCGAACCTATTATGCTTACGTGGATGGTGTCACGCAGAGCTTGCGAAGTACTTTGCGAACGATCGACTTGAACCGTGCAAATTTTGAAGTGCGGCGAGCTGCGGTATTGTCGGCGATCGAACAGGTCGTGTTGAACGATCAGATTCAGAAGTTGCGAGAAGAGCGCGGGCAAGAAGCCGGGGTCACCGCGGCACGCGACGTTGTCTCCGCTTTGGGCGACCTTCAGACTGCTCAAACCGACTTCTTAAACGTGTGGGTCAACTACGAAGTCCAACGTTTGAACCTCGATCTCGACCTCGGTACGATGAACCTCGATGACGAAGGCAATTGGATGGATCCCGGTCCGATCGGAGGAGAATATGGATTGCCGATGCCGATCGGTTTTGAAGAAGAATTGCCGGAGTACATGCTCGAGCCGCGTGCCGAACCGGAACTGTTGCCGGATACGCCAGAAGGTGCCCCCTCCGAGTTGCCCGCTCCAGCGGCAGCGGACAACCGGCCTGGAGTGTCGTCGCGTCGCAATTCTGTCCCGCTGCCTCCACCGCAACCACAGAACGATTCAACCTTCCCGGTCTTGCCGGTTAGTTACGATGCGCGTTCTACGGTGATCAGTCGGTTGCCCGCCGTTGATTAATGTCGACTTTTATCGAAACGACCGCCGTGGCGCAGGGTTGAGTTGTGTTGCCGGTGAATTAGTTCTTAGGGTTGTGTGCCATGGCTCTGCCAGTGCCATCGCGGCGTTGGTTAGTCCGTGCGGCACTGGCAGAGCCAGATGGCACCCGAATTTCTAGCTGTGACAGAGCACTAGCAATTGATTTCGAACAAATTTCCCGCCAGCGAGTTGGAATGGGTGACAGCGCCGCTCGCGAGCAATTAGAATAGTCAGTCGAACTCACGCCTGGGCTTCGGCCCAACGATGGAACTCCCTCGAGTTCTCACTCACAAGGATTCAGTCATGTTTCGCACCCGTGCCCGGCGAAAGCTGGCGAAGCCCTACAGTCTTCGCCCCAGCGGTTTGCGCTCCATCAGCCCGTCACCAGTCGACCCACCGCCGAACGGCTCCGTGTCGCTGTTTGTCCTCATCGGACTGGTGATTGTTGCTGTTGGCGTCGGTGTCGCCTGGCTGGCTTTGCGTAACACCGGCCCAGACGCCGCCTCGATGCCTCTGCTGGCCGAAGTCACCCGCGGCATCTACGACCATATCGTGCTTGAAGAAGGCGAAGTCGAGAGTTCCAACAATGTCGAGATCCGTTGCTTGGTCCGCGCCAGATCCAGTGGCGGCGGGCCGGCGACGTCGATCATCGATGTAGTCCCCGAAGGAACGCACGTCAAGGCAGGCGATTGGCTTGTCACCTTCGACTCGTCGGCCATCGAACAGGAGATGAGCCGCCAGCGGATCGTCGTGAATACGGCCGAAGCAACCATGATCCAGGCCCAGGCGACGTACGACACGGCGCTGATTGCCAAGGAAGAGTACCTCAGCGGTACTTATAACGAACAAAAGAAGATGATCGAGAATGAAATCTTCGTCGCCGAGGAAAACCTCAAGAAGGCGCAGCTCTCGTATGACTCGATCAAACGTCTTGTCTCGCAAGGCGTTCTCAAGTCATTGCAACTCGAGGGCGAGGAGTTTCGCGTCGATGCGGCGAAGAACGAACTTGATCTGGCCAAACAAAAGCTGAAAGTCTTGGACGAGTTCACCAAGCGGAAAATGTTGACGCAGTTGGAAAGCGATATCAAAGCGGCGGAAGTGAAATTCCGCAACGAGAAAGACAGCTTCGAAGAAGAAAAGAAGAATCTCCAAGAGATCACGGACCAGTTAGGCAAGTGCAAAGCCACGGCACCGGCCGACGGGCAAGTCGTGTACGCCAATGTGCAAAGCAGCCGTAGCGGCAGCGAATTTGTCGTCGAGGCGGGAGTCTCGGTTCGTGAGAATCAAGTCCTCATCCGCCTGCCCGATCCGCAATCGATGCAGATCAAGGCGAAGATCAGCGAGTCGCGGATCACGCTCGTTCACGTAGGCATGCCGGTCACGATTCGAATCGATGCGTTTGGCGACACGACGGTGCCAGGTGAAGTTACCAAGGTGAACAAGTACGCCGAGCCAACCAGCTTCTTTGGCCCATCCGCCAAAGAGTATGTCACACTGATCAAGATTTTGACTCCGCCACCAGAACTGCGTGTCGGTCTGACGGCAGAAGTTCAGATTCATATCGAGCATCGCGAGGACGCGTTACAGATTCCCGTGCAAGCCATCTATGAGCGACTCGGCAAAACATTCTGCTTGGTGAAGAATGGCTTGAATTGGGATACGCGCGAGATCGTCATCAGTTCGACGAACGACAAAGTGGTGGCCATCGACGAACAGGCGTCGGAGGCTATGCAAGCTGGCGACATGGTAGTGCTCAATCCGCGTAAGCACATCGATAAGTTCGACCAGTCACGATTTCCGATACCTGGCGACGCGGTCGCCGAGGAGATCGCTAAGCAAGCTGCATCGACTCCTCCTCCAGACTCGCCACCGAAAACTGATGCTGCTCCAGCAGGTGCGCCGGACGGTGCCCCAGGTGGTGGTCGTGGCCCGGGCGGCCCAGGTGGCGGCGGACGCGGTGGAAATCCCGCACAGATGATTCAACGCATGGACCAGAACGGCGACGGCAAGCTTTCCGCCGATGAACTGCCTGAACAAATGCGAGAACGGATGGCAGCGGCCGATACGAATGGCGATGGCTTCTACGACGCCGCCGAGTTGACGGCTGCCTTCGCCGCAGGCGGGGGAGGTGGCGGGCCACGAGGTGGAGGCGGAGGCCCTGGTGGCGGTGGAGAAGGCCGCGGCCCTGGTGGCGGTGGCAGGCCAGGGGGAGAAGGCCAATGAAGCTCGCTGCGAAACTAGAAGATCTGACCAAGCACTATGTGCTGAAGAGTGAAACCGTGCGCGCTCTGCGCGGCGTTTCATTCGAAGTTCCGGAAGGCGATTATGTGGCGATTATGGGACCGTCCGGTTCCGGTAAGAGTACGCTGCTGAATTTATTGGGTTGCCTGGACAGGCCAACGTCGGGTTCCATGTTTCTGGGCGATGCGAATGTCGCCAAGATGAATGACAACCAACTGTCCTACACGCGCGCTACTCGGATCGGTTTCGTCTTTCAATCATACAACCTGATCCAGCAATTGACCGTCGTTGAAAACATCGAAGTCCCGCTCTATTACCAAGGCCGCCTCAGCAAGAGCGATCGTGCGAGGTGCCTGGAACTCGCCGAGATGGTGGGCCTGAAGGATCGACTCGGTCACCGCCCCGCGCAACTTTCGGGTGGTCAGCAACAACGCGTGGCGATCGCTCGCAGTCTGGTCAACGATCCGTATTTCATCCTCGCCGACGAACCGACCGGAAACCTGGACACCGTGACGACGGAAGAAATTCTTCGACTCTTCGAGAATCTGAATCAACTCGGCAAGACCATCATCCTGGTGACTCACGAAGACGAAGTCTCGGCACATGCCAAGCGGGTCATTCGTTTACGAGATGGCTTAGTCCAGACCGACGAACGCACCAAAAACAGGGTGGAGCTAAACTATAAGCTCTGGCATCGAACATGGCGACTTGGCATCAAGAGCTTGCTGCTCCATCCGATGCGGACGGTGCTGACCGTGCTGGGCATCTTCATCGGTGTGGCGGGCGTCATCAGTCTGTTAGCGATTGGCGAGGGCATTAGCCAGGAGGCACAGCGACAGATCGAAGGGCTGGGTGCCGACAACATCATGATCCGTTCTGTCAAACCCTTGAATCCTCCGGAAGCTTCCGCCAGCGCGTTTATCCTTCCTTACGGCTTGTTGCGCGAAGATTACGCACTGCTGGTGGAAACAATCCCCACCATCAAGAGCGCCTTGCCGATTCGAGAAATGCGTCGCATGGTTCGTTATGCCGACAACATGATCGAAACTCGCGTCGTGGGTTGTACGCCAGAGTATGCGGAAGTCACGCGGTTGTTCATCGAACGCGGCCACTTTATTACGGATGCCGAAGTGAAGATGGCACAGAATCATTGCGTGCTGGCATCCCAAGTCGTCGAGCGATTGTTTCCCTACGAAGACCCGTTGGGACGCCGCGTCTATTTTCAGGAGCAGAAAGACTACTACACGATCGTCGGCATTTGTCGCGACCGTCCCCCGACTGCTGCGATTGGTGGGTCGCTCGATGCACAAGACTTCTCCAACGACGTCTACATTCCGATCAGCACCATGCGAAAGCGGATTGGCGATACGATCGTGATGAGCAGTGGCGGTTCGCGCGAAGGTGAAACGGTCGAACTGAACCAAATCACACTTCGAATCGACAGCATCGACAATGTGCAAAAGACGGCGAGTCTCGTCGAGCAAATGCTGGAAAAGAACCACGGAAAACT
>CAUJKL010000653.1 GCA_963204995.1 Planctomycetota bacterium
CGTCATCGCGCCGTTGGTCGATGATTCGCCCGACCTCGAACTGCAAAGTGTTGAGTCATCTTATGAGAATCTTGCCAATGGCGAGTTGGAAGAGTTTCGGCTCGGCACCCTTCACGGTCGTCAAAGCACGGAAGAAAAGGAAGCCATCATGCAGGCTTTTAACTCCGGCGAGCTTCAGGTGTTGGTCGCGACTTCGGTCGTCGAAGTTGGCATCGACGTGCCTAACGCCACGCTGATGACGATCGAAGGCGGCCAACGATTTGGCCTTGCACAGCTTCATCAACTGCGAGGCCGGGTCAGTCGCGGATCGCATCCGGGCTACGTCTGTGTCTATGCCACCGTGAACTCCGATGAAGCACAGCAACGACTGCAAGCCTTCGTTCGCACGACGGATGGCTTTGAACTTGCCGAATCGGATTTTCAGATGCGAGGCCCTGGCGACTTGTTCAGTTTCAAGCAACACGGCCTGCCACCTTTCCGCATCGCCGATCTCACTCGCGACAGCGACGTTTTGGAAGAGGCCAGAGCCGATGCCAGACAGATGCTTGATGCGTCACCGAACCTCGAGGCCGAAGAATTGCAACTGCTCAAGCAACGCGTGTTGCTGCGTTACGGCGGGGCGATGGAACTGGGTGATGTTGGCTGATCGTCGAGGTGCGTAACGTTTTCGTCTACCGTATAGAGAACGACTCGGAAGGTTCCGACATGACCGAACTGCCGTTCGTCGGATACGCAGCCTTGCCGATACTTCGAGTAGGTCGCCTCTTTTATCTCCTTTGCTAACGACTCTAAGATTCGCTCAGCACAGCGTTCACGAGTCGCTGTCGAACCGTTAATGATAAACCAAGCCGACCCTGTGGCTTCAATCTGTTCGACATCTGCTTTCGATAGCTTGCCCGCGTGGTATGTCGTCAAAGGGCGAATCTCATCGTCAGCCGCGTTGACATGATAAATCGAAGTGACTGGAGAATTACAATAGCTGCGCAGCAACTCGCTGTTGTCAGTTGACAGTCGATCAGCTTCGATCAAACCACTACGTACGAAGACTGGCGGTCCTGGAATGCGGTGAGCGTTGACGTAATCGACCGCGTCGCGCCAATTCTCCGCCCGATCCGCAAACAACCGACCGTCGAATCGCACTTGTTCGATCATGCCGCTGGAGTAGACCTCATACGCAATGATCACGCTGGCAGCGAGCGCTTGTAGTTTTCGGCTTCCGCATACGACAACGAAAATGCCAGTTAACAACAACGGAGCCAATGCCGCACCGATAACGTATCTTCCGAGATAAAGTCTCGCGATATCGGTGACCGTCAGTAGCCACACGATCGCAAGTGGCGTTACGAACCAACAGACGAGCAGAATAGTGGCCGTCAGGCTCCGCCGTGACGAGCCTGAACAGCGGACGTTGGAACAGTAATCGAACATCGCCTTGAATGTTGAGCCCGACCTTATAGGCTCATCACGGCGGAGCGTGATAGCTACTTTGAAGGCACCCACGATCAGGCAAACGATTGTGGGAAAGGCAATGTAGCTGTCCAACGAAAACCAATAGGCGGGACGTATCAACGTCGTATCGGTAATGAACGAAGCCCACGCCTCTCGTCGCGCACCAACATCGAAGACATGTACGACGGCCGGCACAGTCATCGCCGCCGCACACAACAGATCAACGGCGATCGCTCGCCATGTGTACGCACACTCGTTCTGGCACCACCGTCGAGCCAATACATAGACGACTTCCCCCGCCACAAGCAAGATCGCCGTGTAGTGCAAATAGAAGAGCAAGACGGTGGAAACCACAAAGATAGCTCGACTCCGAAATGATGCCGCCGCTTGAAGACGCCAGAAGATTAAAAGCTGAATGGCGGCGACTAGCTGTACACACGCGTAGGGCCTGACCTCCGTTGAGTAGAACAAAAAGTTGTGATCCATTGCCGCCAGGGTCGCACAGGCAATTGCTGCGATGCGCGAGCGAGTGAACTCGAACGCTAATTTATAGGCGAGTATCACGAACCCGAGACCAGCGATCAGCGAAGGCAGACGCAACGCCCACTCGCTCATTCCAAACAACGAAGTCGTTAACCAAGGCAGGTAGAAGTACAGCGGGCTTTGATTGCCGATCTGAGCACGTTCAACGATCTCGAGTAGTCCGCCAGAAACCACCCACGCCGAGTGTAGTTCGTCGAGCCAGAGCGATTCGTTGATCTGCCATAAGCGAAGCAAAGTCGCGAACGCAACAATCGGCAGCAGCGCCCAGTGATCGCGCACGCAGGCCCCATAGGTTGTTCGCTGATTCACGAAACTACATCTCACTCCGAGGCTGTGATTTTATTGGTGGGATAGGCTTCTAGCCTGTCAATAATATGGGGAAAATGACAGGCTAGAAGCCTATCCCACGTTTTTTTCACAACCTCTTCGGTCCTAACCAGCTATCGTCGCAGGTGTGTCAGAGCCCTCTTGCATTCAGTCCCGATGGGACACCTTCATGTCAGCCCAGGCCAACGGCCTCATCGTACCACACAAGTCACTTAAGACGCTTCCGCCGGGCTTGCCCCGGACGGAGCGACAACTGACAGGCTACACGCGTCCGCTTATCTTGCAGGTTCATAACCAAGATTCGGAGACAGCCATCGCTCGATTTCAGCCAGCGACATGCCCTTGCGTTGCGCGTAACTTTCCACTTGATCCTTGGTGACGCGATCGACGGCGAAATATCTCGCTTCGGGATGTGCAAAGTACAAGCCGCTGACGCTGGCTGCCGGCAACATGGCGAAGTGTTCGGTTAACACCATCCCAGTCGTAGCCTCGGCGTCGAGCAGATCGAAGATCGTACGTTTCTCCGTATGGTCCGGGCAGGCTGGATAGCCGGGAGCCGGGCGGATGCCGCGATACTTCTCGGCAATCATGTCCTCGCTGGTTAACGATTCGCTCGCACCAAAGCCCCAATCGGCACGAGCCTTTTCATGCAGAAGCTCGGCGAATGCTTCGGCCAATCGATCGGAGAGTGCTTTCACCATAATCGAGTTGTAATCGTCGTGATCGGCATCGTATTTGGCACACAGCTCAGCCGTACCCAGGCCGGACGTGACGCAAAACGCACCGATGTAGTCCTGACGTCCCGAATCAACCGGGGCGATATAATCCGCCAGGCAGCGATAGTCGCGCTGACCTTTGCGTTCCCATTGCTGACGCAGCATGTGAATACGTGTCAGTTCCTCGCCGCGTTGCTCGTCCTTGTAAAGAATGATGTCGTCGCCATCGGACGCGGCCGGCCAGAAGCCGTACACGGCGTTCGCCTTTAGTAGTCGCTTCTCAATGATCTCGTCCAGCAACGACTTGGCGTTGTCGAACAACTCGCGAGCCACTTCACCAACTGTCGCGTCCTTCAAGATCTGCGGATACTTGCCTTTCAGTTCCCACGTCATAAAGAACGGCGACCAATCGATGTACTTGGCGATCTCGGCGAGCGAGTACTCTGACAAGACGCGAGTTCCGGTGAACGAGGGCTTATCAATTTGGACCGTGGACCAATCCGTCTGAAAGCGATGCTCGCAGGCTTCCGCATAGGGAACTAGCTTCGCCTGCCGCTTTTCGTACGATTCCACGAGTTGCTGATGGAGTACCGTGTTGTTGGCAATGAAAGCATCGCGGCGGTCTTGGCTGAGCAGGCTCTCGACAACGCCGACACAGCGAGACGCGTCCAGCACATGGATCGTCGGAGACTTGTACTGTGGAGCAATTCGGACTGCCGTATGCTTCGCGCTCGTCGTCGCACCACCAACCAACAAGGGAATCGTAAAACCTTGCCGCTGCATCTCGCGGGCATTGTGAACCATCTCGTCCAGACTCGGCGTAATCAGCCCTGACAGGCCGATCATGTCGACACCCTGCTCGACTGCCGTCTTCAAGATCTTCTCGCACGACACCATTACACCGAGATCGATCACCTCGTAGTTATTGCAGCCCAACACGACACCGACGATGTTCTTGCCGATATCGTGAACGTCTCCTTTGACCGTCGCCATCAGGATCTTGCCGCGAGCCGACTGGGCCTGGGTGCCTGCTTCGATCTTCTCTTGTTCCATGAACGGCAGTAAGTAGGCGACGGCCTTTTTCATCACACGCGCGGATTTCACGACCTGGGGCAAGAACATTTTGCCAGCACCGAACAGATCGCCGACGACCGACATGCCCGCCATCAACGGACCTTCGATGATTTGCAGGCAGCGATCGTAGTGCTGTCGAGCCTCTTCGGTATCGGCCTCGATGAACTTGTCGATTCCCTTCACCAGTGCATGCTTCAGCCGGTCTTGGAACGGGGCCTCGCGCCAGCTGAGATCTTCTTCTTTCCCCTTCTTGCCGCTCTTCCCCTTCAGGCCCTCGGCAAAGTCGACCAATCGTTCGGTCGCATCATCTCGGCGATTGAGCAGCACATCTTCGACGCGTTCCAGCAGATCCTTGTTAATCTCCTCGTAGACTTCCAACTGACCGGCATTGACGATGCCCATATCCATGCCCGCACGAATCGCGTGGTACAGGAACGCCGAGTGCATCGCTTCACGGACAATGTCATTGCCGCGGAATGAAAACGAGATATTGCTCACGCCACCCGAGATCTTGGCACCTGGACACTCTTTTTTGATTAGTGCGGTCGCTTCGATGAAGCTCACGGCATAGTTATTGTGTTCGTCGATCCCGGTCGCCACCGTCAAAATGTTCGGATCGAAGATGATGTCTTCCGGTGGAAAGCCGACCTCGTTGGTAAGCAAATCGAACGCCCGCTTG
>CAUJKL010000654.1 GCA_963204995.1 Planctomycetota bacterium
GTGGAGTGCCTCGCGACAACCGTTTCGAGCATTGCGCGCAGGCTTTCGATGTCGTTTCGATTCACGAGAATTGCGGTATTTACGGCCAATGCCTCACACAATTTGACACGTCCCTGCATTTCCGCGGCACGTCGATTTGGGACGAGCCCAAAGATGGCGGCCAGGATCACGATGCTCGCGAGCAAGAAGGCTTGTGCGATCGCGATCTGTGCTTTGATTGGAAGAAACCTCATCGTAGTTCAGTTGCCCGCAGACGGGCCTCCTTGTGTGGATGTTGCCGATCGTTCCGTCCTGGAGTACAAGCCCGATAGGGCTGACACAGCCACTGCCGGGGCTGTGAAGCCCCGGAAACGGCAGTCCCCCTTGAGTAAAGCCCCGATAGGGGCGACACAATTTGCGAGGCATCCGTTGTGTCGCCCCTATTGGGGCTTTCGAGGCGCACTGCAAGCGATTCCGGGGCTTCACAGCCCCGGCAAAGGATGTGCCGACCCTTCGGGCCGAAAGCAGGAAGTTCGCTTTGGCTCACCACTGACGGTGTCATCAGCTTTCGCCTCGGTGGACCGGCGCACATCGAGATCAAAACCCGTTCTCTCACAACGTCGCTCCTGTTTCTTGTGTTTCGCCGGTCGATGAGGTAGCGTCGTCAGGGGTCTCCGCTTGATGATCCGCATCATTCGAGCGCTGCAACATTGCATTGAGCGACTCATCGTCCTCGTCGCCTAGCAGGTCTCCACCCCCGAAGACGTACAGCGGGTCGACCATCTTCCAGGCCGGCATCTGTGCCAATACGCAACTCACCAAATAAGTCCCGCGCAGGAACCACAACACGTAGCTCACCGACAACGTCGTCGTGACACCGAGTGCGGAGGCAACCTCGGCGGCTTCGAAACGGATGTCGTGCTCGACCAGATCTTCGAGATCTTGAAGGTCTTGCCACAAGGGGCTGGCCTCGGCGATGAACGCGAATTCACTTGCAGCAATCAAGTGAGAGACTCCGGCCGCCAGCGGATTACTGTTAATGGCGGTAGTCGCGATTTCTTGTGCGAGCGAACGCAAGCGATCTCGTGTGTCGGATGTGCCGAGTGTCGATGAGTCAGAAATGCTCTGGATAATCGACAGCGTTTCGTCAGCAGTCTGCTCACCACCGGCCGAAGTACTTTCGTCGATCAGGATCGGAGTACTCTCCGATTGCTGTTGTCCCGCACTGGCTGCTGGCCCACTGCCGATCGGCAAGCCGAACGGAGGCGGTTGAACAACCGTCGCCGGCGGCGAGTTGGCAGAACCGCCCGAATTGCCGCTGCTCTCGCCCGTTCCAGCAGTCGAGCCCGTACCGCCACCGCCACTGGTCCCGCCTCCACCACTGGTCGAACCGCCTCCCGATACCGCAGCAACCCCAATCGAGATCACGACCCGAGTTTGTTGGCTGTCATTGCGGCCGTCACTTGCGATATAGAAGAACTCGTCGGTACCTACGGCTCCTGCGTTGGACGTATAAACGAACTTTCCGTTTGAGTTGAGTGTGAGCGTGCCTTTCGTCGGCGCTGTGGTCACCGTCGCCACGAGCGTTCCGGCCTGGGCAGTGTTGCCATCGGGGTCTGTGTCGTTGCCCAGGACGCCAGATGCAATCGTGCCGACGACCAGTGTTTCGCCTGAGTTCACCGAATAGTTGTCGCTGGACGTCACCGGCGGATCATCGACTCCCTGCACCGTGATGGCGGCCGTCGTGCTTGCCGTCAACCCTGTGCCGTCTTGCACGGTGTAGGTGAAGTCCGCATGGCCAGTCTGTGTCGCCGTGAGCGAATCAAATGCCCCGTTGGGTTTGAACACAAAGCTGCCGGTGGGTGATACGGTCAGTTGCCCTCTAGCCGGAGACGATGTGCTAATGACCTTCAAGCCCGTCGCGACCGAATTGTAGTTGTTCAGAACTTGTTGCGAGGTCAACGCCGATTCGTAGAAGCGGAACAAAGAGATCTCGCCCTCGAAGTTCGTTCCGCCCGAAATGTTTGTACTGCCGTTAACTCGACCAAGACCGCTTCCCCCACCGTCGGACCAATCGTGTAGGCCAGGATTGACGGCCGAGGCTGCGATCTGGCCGTTGACGTAAAGCGACAACGATCCTAGCCCCGGGTCAATAATGCCAACAACCTGACTGAAGTCACTGGGGTCAATCGTCGCCGATAGCACCTCAAATGCGCCGTTGTCTGCGACTTTGAACCTCAACGTCTGACCTTCAAGGCTCAGCGACGTACCCACGACGGAACCACCCGTTTCGAAGATGACATCTTTGTCACCGTCAAATGTCGGACGCAGCCAAAGTTCGAACGAGGCGGGGTTGCTTGACTGTTCGTTCGGCAGGTCGGTGATCGATGGCATCGTTCCGCCACCTGTCCCGTTGAATGCGTAAGACGCCCGAATTCCCGGACGAATGCTCGATACATTTGTGGAGCGATTTGCACCGGTGAGCGCCCAGTCAAAGCCCGCTACATTCGTGCTGTCGGCCCACACGGGATTCCCATGCGGATTCTTGGTGGCGTTATACACCAGTGTCGCGCCGGAAGTCGCGGCAGGCGGCGAAGGAGCATCGGGATCATAGTCGTTGGCCAGCAATCCCGGCACGCTGACAGTCAGTATGCTGTTGGCTAAGACGTCATAGCTCTCGGGAGTCAGCTGTGGCGGTTGCGGATTGTCCACGACGACGACGCTGGCCAGTGCGGAAGCAGTGCTAAAAGCAGTCTGGCCGCCAGCAGGGATCGTATCGACTTCGGTCTGGCCACTCGAGCCCGTGGTCTGGTCCCAAGCTCGCCACACGAAACTCGCAGTTCCCGAAAACCCGTAGTCCGGTACGAATCGCAGTTTTGCCGTTGGTGCCAAGGTCAATGCCGAATCATCTGAAACGCTTGGCAGGGTTGTCCAAGTTCCATCGCCGTTCGTGGAATACTGCCAACTACCAAAGGGTGAAGATTCACCGGTGATGGCGATGCCGACTTGGCTGACGGCGGTATCGACATCCGTGAGCGGAGTGCCCGCGACTGACGCTAGAATCTCCGCGACGGTCTTGCCGGGCGAGTCCAATTCATCGTCGCCCAGCGAAGGCAGTGTATACCCGGCCAATGTGGACAAGATCGGCGCGTCGTTCGCGCCCTGGACCGTGATGCCGACGGAAGCTTGCGACTGTGTCAGATTCCAACCGAGCGTGCCGTCTTGCAACAAGTGAAAGCTTCCGCCATCAGCAACCGCACCGTCGAAGCCGGCTTGCGCGCCACTCGCGATGCTGACCTCGAACGACGAATACGAAAAGTGATCCCACGCCAAGGCATCGACGGTGATCTGGGTCGGCTGGGCGACCGTGAAGGTTCCACCGGTCACGCCGTGGGCACGCAGGGTATCGAATCGGATTTCGTTGGCACCGGCTGGTAACGTCGAATTAAAGACGCTGCTGAACGTGGTGCCGCCGGACAGACGAATGTATCCCCCGTCATCACTGCCCAACGCGATCGTATAGGTTCCGGCAGGCACAATCCAACTGGACGTGGCATTCACCAAGAAGTCGTTCCCGCCATCGGCGATACCATTCGGAAACACGTTGTTGACATCGAAGTCGTCGTTGACACCGGGGTCGTGATTGCCGGACCCGTAATCGATCTCGGTGGCCACGGTGTCGCCAAAGAACGTGACGTTATTAGCCCCGCTGTTGGCCGACAGCGCTCCCAAGCCAGTCGCCGCAGCGAGAACACCTTCCGCTTCCGCCGTCGTGTTGATTCCGCTGCCTGTGACTTGAATCATCCGAACGTTCCAGCCGTCGGCGATCGTGTAAGTGAACGATTCGTTTACCATTTGGCTGGCGGCGAGCGACTGGAATTGTCCATTCAAATCATATTGCAACGAACCATCGCGACTGATTCGCAAGGTGGCTCCCGAGGCCAGACTTATTGGTACACCAACCAGATTCGGATCGTTGTTCACTTTAAGGACGTACAGCTTGTTGCCATCGACATCGATGTCGACTCCGGCTCCCGTGTCATTCGTAATCACGTTGCCCGTAATTCGCGTGCTGTCTTCGCTCACGGTGTACGCATTGTTACGAGCGATCGGCACGTCGTTCGTGTTGGTCACGGTGATCGTGGCTGCCACG
>CAUJKL010000655.1 GCA_963204995.1 Planctomycetota bacterium
CCACTGGCGCAAATAGAGGAAGGCCGGCATTGAATGCGTGTGCGTCGAACAGACGCGGACGTTAGCTGCCGGAATCTTTGTCTCGATCGCGACTTGCTGTCGAATGCGGCGCGCCACCTCGTCGGACGTTCCAGCCAGATCGAGCGAAATCAGAGCGACTTGCACGTCGCCCTGTTGGAGCACCAGAGCGCGTGCGGCGGTCGCTTGGCGGATTCCTTCAATGCGCCGCTCGTTGCCGGGCGCGCGATGAAAGCCACCCAATTCGATTCCCAGCGGTGGCGTCGTATCGACGACTCCTTCGCCCACCGACAGCGTTCCGCCGTCTACCTGCCCGGCATACACGCCCGGCCAATGTCGGGGGAAAGCAATCGAAATGCCAGCGCCCACAGTGCCTGCCAAGAATGTCCGGCGTCGTATGCGTTGCCTCATGGTCTTTCATTTCCTCACTTAATCTGTATCGACAGGGTCTAGTTTAGCCGCGATCAGATGCGAAAGGAAGGCTGACCGCAGCTCGCCCGTCAGTCTGGTCGAGGTCGTGCTGACGAGGACCGAAAGTGCCACAACCTATCGCGATCGAGAGAAGCCGGAGCGTTGGGCCAGTATAATCGATGAACGATTTGCGGTATTGTTAACCGAGAAGAGCGGTGATGAAAAGCGTTCCCCGACAGAACCGATTGCCCGCTCGATTGCAGGCCATTTTTTCCAGAGGTACATGATGAATCTTCACATACTTCGAAACCAGTGGTTAAGCCTTGTGCTAGTTCTTGTTCTTAGTGCCAGTCGCGCTCACGGCCAGCAATCCGATCCTGCGAAGGCCGCCGGGTTGCAGGGCGGGCTCGTCGTTCAACTCGGTGCCAGCGATACGCGAGCGGCCGCCGAGCTCAGTCTTACAGGACGATATCTGATCCACGTGTTGGATGCGGACGCCGACAAGATTCAGACGGCGCGTACGCAATTGCGAAACGAAGGACATTACGGCCTGGCGTGGGCCGAACAAGCCCGCGATACGAACCGGCTGCCGTATGCCGAAAACATCGTTAACTTGATCGTCGTTAACGACTACACGGTCGCGGTTGACGAACTTTCGCGCGTGCTTACGCCAGGCGGCTCTGTCGTCGTGACAAACACAGATGTCTTGACGAAGTCGCAACTCGAAGCCGGCGGATTTCAACTGTCTGCTGCGGCGGACTCATACGTGATCGCACGTAAGCCTTGGCCGGAAGCAATGGATGTCTGGTCGCATCCACGCCACGCCGCGGACGGCAATCCGGTATCAGGAGACACGTTGGTCGGACCACCGGATCGCGTCAGATGGATCGCCGCTGCGACCTCGGAAGTCGAAGGCCTGGTCACAGCCGGCGGTCGGAATTTCTATGGTGGCATTCTCTCTCGCGACAGCTTCAACGGATTGCGGCTCTGGCATCGCGATCTGAAGAAGGGAGTTAAAAACCCGTCCGAGTTCGACCTGCCGCGACTGTCGGCCAACGACGCGCGGCCGATTGCGTCGGAGCGGCTGTTGTTTGCCGTGCTCGAGAATCGCCCCGTCGCGCTGGACGCTGCAACGGGCGAGGTGGTCGTCGAGTTTGGCGACATGACGAAACCGACGGCGATCGTCCACGACGGTAGTCGAGTCATCGCGACCGACGATGATTCTGTGCAAGCGTTCGACATTGAAAGTGGTCAGCCCATCTGGAATGTCGCGGCCGCCAGCCCGAACAACCTCATCGCGGATGGCGACGTCGTGTCGTTCATTCACGGTCGCATCCGCCGCGGTGAGAAGGCCGAAGCCGTGACGCTCGACGCCAAAACAGGTGCCGTGCGGTGGCGGCGCGATGACTATCCTTGGCTGAGCCTCACAACGCGTACCGTGCTGGCGAAGGAGCAGTTGGTATTTGAAGTCTCCACGCTGAACGACCACGACGCTGGTAATGGAATCCATGTTGTGTCGGTCGCCGACGGCAAGCACCAGTGGTCGAAAGAGTATCCGCCCGGCATGAATCACACGCGACAAGCCCGCGCGATGTTTCTGGAAGACGAGTTCTGGATTCTACACGGCGGCAAGATCAATACGAGCGAACAAGAGAAACTAAAGCGGGAACCGGTCCAGATCTCGGCCCTCGATCCGCTCACCGGCGACATTCGCGTTACGCATCCAGCTGGCTTGACCCATTGCTTCCCGCCGGTCTGCACGCCGAACTTCATGTTTGCTGGCGAGTTTGACTTGACGAACTTGAAGTCGGGTGAAGTGGTCGCCAACCGGATCACCAAGGCCAACTGTTCGCGCGAGAACGGTTGGGTGCCGGCCAACGGCCTGGTGTACACAACGCCCAAACACTGTACTTGCTGGCCGATGTTGCGCGGCTTCGTCGCGATGGCACCAGCGACGGTCGACGCGTCGCCGGCGAAGCTGCCGGTGGAAGAGATCGAGTTCGTCTTGGAAAAGGGGCCAGCGCAAGCCGACCCGGACGCCGCGAATCCTCAGCCGCACGACTGGCCGTTGTACCGTCATGATCGTTGGCGGAGTGCGAGTTCCACGTCGCCTGGACCTACACAAATGGGCGAGCTTTGGCGCATCGTGTTGGATGGCGAGGTGGAATCTGCACCTCAGAATCCCGGCCCGATTCTTCATGACTGGCAAGATAATCCGGTCGTGAAAGGCCCGCTCAGCGCACCAACGATCGCCAACGGTACGGCCTTTGTTACACGACCGAACGCACATGAGTTAATCGCCATCGACACATCAAACGGTGGGATTCGCTGGCGATTCACCGCGAACGGTCGTCTCGACACGCCTCCAGCGATTCATCGTGGTCTGTGTCTGTTTGGTTCGGCCACGGGCTGGGTGTACGCGTTGCGAGCCGACACGGGTGAACTCGTTTGGCGGTTGCGTGCCGCGCCCACCGACGAACGGATTGTGGCCTACGGTCAAGTCGAATCGCCGTGGCCCGTGCCCGGCGCGATTTTGGTGATGGACGACATCGCCTACTTTGCGGCAGGTCGCCAGCCGCTGGCCGATGGCGGAATTCTGGTTTTCGCGGTCGACCCGCTGACGGGCGAGCGGCATTGGGTGACCCGGATCGATAGCGTGCCGCAAACAGGTTTTTATGAGAACTCCGGACTCGAGTTCGATCCCTTCGACATCTTGCATGCGGAAGGGGACGGACTCGCCATGTCGCGCTGGATCCTTTCACCCGATGGCAAAGACATCTCGGTCGATAAGTGGAATGCCTTCGCCCGGCTCAACACCGGCGCGGGCGAGGTCTGGATTCCGCGTGGTGCCTGGACATACGGCGCGCGACATCAGCATCGCTTCCGCGGCGAGGCGCCACGCCGACCCTTGATCGCCTTTCGCGACGACAACGTCTACAGTTCGCTGGACGGCAGCACCGATGTCTTTCGTCGCGACTTTGATCTCGACAAAGGCGAAGAGTTCAACAGCAAGTGGATCACCGGTTGGCAAGCGGCTCAAGAAGGAAGCAAGGGCGGCAAGCCTTATCGAACCTATCGCATCGCGGAAGGTTCCAAATGGACCAACGATCCGTTTGCTGATCCCGGCGAGAACAAGCAAGACCCCAAGCCCGGCACACAGCTCCAGAACCGCATTCACGCCATGGCCTTGGCGGGCGATAAACTCTACACGGTCCATCAAGACGGTCGCTTGAAGGTGATGTCAACGTCCAATGGCCAGGTCACCAACGAGACGCACGTCCCGCCACCTGCCTGGGACGGACTGGTGGTCGCTGAGAATCGGATTTACTTGACGACGCAAAACGGCGAGCTGGTCTGTCTGGGAGAATAGCCCGCCATACACGCTCGGAGACGACGATGAAGATGTGCGCCACAAGGTCTATCGCAGCAATGCGATTAAAGTATTGAAATTGGAGTTGTAACCGATGCAGATCGACGAAGCCAAGCAAACGTTTCGCGGCCCGATGATCGCGGTCATCACGCATTTGAACGACGACTTGTCGATCGATCACGCGGCGATTCGCGAGAATGTCGCCTACGTCATCGAGCACGGTTTTCGGCGCGGGCAGGGAGCGTTGTTGGGAGTCGGAGCCGGCGGTGATTTTCCGCTGCTGTCGCTCGACGAACGTAAGGCTGCCGCACTGACGATCGTCGAAGCTGCCGCGGGACGAGTGCCCGTGCTGATCGGCGCACAAGACACCAACGTGGCAAATGTCATCGAGATGGCTCGCTGGGCGGAACAGATCGGGGCGGACGGCGTGCAGATGTCAGCCGGTTATTACTATGCGTCGTCTGACGAAGACTGCCTGCGCTTATTCCAAGCCGTACATGACGCGACAGGCAAGGTCAACATCATGATCTATAACACGCCGTGGGAAGGCTACAACATGTCGCTCGATCAGCTTGCCCGGCTCGCCGAGTTGCCTCGCTGTGTGGCGCTGAAATGGTCCACGTCAGATGGGAGCGGCGATTATCTGCGCGGACTGGC
>CAUJKL010000656.1 GCA_963204995.1 Planctomycetota bacterium
ATGAGCGGAAGCGGCAAATTGCCGGGCGACTGGCTGAGATTGTCGGTCGATATGATGCCCCTTGCCCTCAAGTCAACGAGGAACGAAGACGGAGCGACTTCGAATTGTTTCTGAAGCTGCCGGACGACCGGGAAGCGGTTAGTTTCACCTTCGACGGCAATGTGGCAATTGCCCCGGCGTCAAAGTGGTCCCGGCTAGGGTGCAGATTCCTGAAATCCAGTTTTCTGGAAAACCGGATTTCTGGAGGACACCGATCATCCCCCAATCTGCTTGAAGCGTGGACGGACAGAGATCGACGAACTTCGATCATGCGTGCGGCCTTGTCGCTGAAAAAACACTTGAATGAAGTGACGGCGTATGAGGCGGCAGCCATGAAGATTCACGTCCCCGCCAACTTCAGGCCAACGGCAGCACGAGCGATCTACAACGATCTCGGAAACGGCGGCACCGTTCTGGACTTCTCTGCCGGGTACGGTGGTCGATTCCTCGGTTTTCTGGGAAGCAGTTGCCGTCACTACATCGGGATCGACCCCAACACAAACCTGCGACCGTCCTATGAATCGATGTTCAACTGGATTAAATCTAACCACGAGCACGACAAGTCATGGGAGATGGTCTGGAAGCCCGCTGAGGACGTGGACTACTCGCCTTGGCACGGCAAGGTTGATCTTATTTTTACGTCGCCGCCGTACTTCGATCTGGAGAGCTACTCGAACGAGACCACTCAGTCGTCCGCAAGATTTCCGAGTCTCTCGGAGTGGCTCGAAGGCTTCTTGTTCAAAACGCTGCGTCACTCGGTTCGGTGCCTGAATCCGGGAGGCCATCTTGCTCTGAACATTGCAGACAATACGACCTATGGCGTTGAGATCGTGGAACCAGCCATTGAGTTCATTCGGACTGAACTCGGGTTTCAGCTACAGCAGGTCGCACCGATGCTGTTGAGTTCCAAGCCGGGGAAAGATCGGGAGCGTGTTGGTTGGGGGCGGAAGGCTGAACCGATACTGATTTTCCAATGAAGAGTTGTCCCGACTCCGTGGTTCGATTCCGTATGCCTCCAACCCGCATCGTGAGACGGGGCCTTGGGGCCCTTTTCTGGGCCAAAGTGGGGCCCTTTTTGAGAAAACTGGAAAAAAGTGAATTGTCGTAAACGACTACATGATGGCACTTTGTGTCCGACTGACTGAATGGTTATTAGCAGCCCGCCGCCTCCACCTGATAGCCACTTGTTTTTCTCGAACAAGTGGCTATTTTATTGGAAATCAAGAGAATTCTGGCCATAAGCGGGATGTCACTACTGCCAGCAACCTCCAGGATTTCCGATAAATGTTCTTATAGCGGCTGATTTCAGGCACGGATGTTCCGATAAGAGCCCAGGATTGGTGTGCAATGGTGACTCGGACGAGGCGAACGTGGAAGCCGGATTCACGCGGCTACTATTCGCGGCAGTTGGGCTGGGAACGAAGCAAGTCAGGAAAGCTTCAGCAGCACAAGTTCTTGCTCGGGACAGATCGTAAGGAGGCCGAGCGGCGAGAGCGGAAACTTTGTGAGCTTTGGGAGAGCTTCTGTAAGTGCAGCGATGATCCCCGGCCTCTCTGGCCCGACGATCTCCTGATCATCGCGATGCGCATCGCCAAAGGAATACCCCAGATTCCCGTCCCGAGAGGACCTGCCGAGATGCAGCACCAGTACGCTGCCCGCATCCAGCGTATGCAGTCAAAGTATCCGGTTGTGCTGTTCCTTCCTGAGGACCAGCACGCTTTTGAGATCGGGCAAGCCGCTTTGGAACTGTTCGAGTCGATTCCCGATCCGCAGAGTGCGATTCCAGTCCGGTCACCAGACCTTGAGGTCGCCAAGGTACTCGAAGAAGCGAAGAAGCGACTCGTCGAAGTCGGGATCAGCTTTTCCCCCGAACTCGCCGTGCTATCGGCATCCATTGAAGCCCGATCCAAGCCGCTATTTGGAGCGCTCAAACCAGGCGATCCAGCAGTTCGCCAGACAGCGCGGCCGCGTCCCCGCAAGTCAGCCGTCGTTAGCAGTTTACCCAACAACGACAGCGCGGTGGCGACGGTGTCACGCACTCCGACCGCGACGTTCTACCAAGCGTTGAAGGCGTACCAGAAGTACGTCAACCAGGAATACTTCGACCCAGAAACGGATCGCATCTCGGCATGGGGAAGGACCCAGGAGCGGCAAGTGAAAAATCTGATGAAGCATCATCGCGATCGGTTGCTCACGCGGCTGGATGCCAACGCTGTCACTGAACTTGTCGGCTACTGGCGGCGGCGACCATACAAGATCGGAACGAAGGAACCGATGACTGCAAAGTCCGCATCCAATTTCCTTGGAACACTCCTGAGATTTTTTAAGTGGCTCGACACTTCCAGCCAATTCGATTGGAACAAGCCATTTGCCTTCAACGACATCGATACACGGGTGCGTCGGTTACCCAGCGATCACGCTAAGAAAAGCCTGGAGCAGGTCGATACATTTTCGCTGGACGAACTCAAGCTGCTGATGCGGTACGGGCAACCGTTTGATCGGATTCTGCTGCTTCTCGGCCTGAATTGTGGTTTTGGGCGAGCCGAAATTGCTTCGCTCCTGGTTGGCGAGGTGCAGTTATTTAAGGGGCACTCTGAGCGAGAACAAGAGATTCTTCGCTACGAAACCACGGATCACGACTCCTTCATCAAGCGGATTCGCAGAAAGAGTGGCGTCTACGGCGAGCACATTCTTTTCCCTATGACGGTCGAGGGGATTCAGTGGGCACTGGAGCGGCGGAGACGATTCACCGGATTTGGTCCCGAAGCCAAGCTACTGGTGAACGAGAAAGGGCACGCCTTAGACCATCCCACCAAGAGTAATAACGCAAACCAACTCATCCCCAATCATTTCAGCCGACTGATCAACCGGATTCGCGACGATGGTAATGAGATACGAAAACTATCGTTCGGCAAATTGAGGAAAACCGCGAGCGACTTGATCAAGCGTTTCTCGGATGGAGAGATCGCTGGAGTCTTCGACTGCCACGGTTCGCCCGTGAAGACAGATTCTTTGTCAGATCAGTACACAAATCGTCCCTTCGGTAAGGTGTTTCGAGCAATCCAAGAGGTTCAGGCATACCTCGCGCCAGTATTCCACGAGGCCGGCGCAACGCCCTTTGCTCCCCAGGCTCAGGCGTATACGAAGCGATCGACGATCGACCAAATTATTTCACTGCACGAGGACGGCTATCCAACTGGGCAAATCGCAGCGGCAGTCCAATTATCGGGCTCGGCGGTTAGCAGGCACATCCAAGCTTACAAGCAGCGGCAGCGGGGTGACGCCAAGAAGTCAAAAGCGGCAGCATCCTCTGGTACAAATGTCGAGGGAGCAAAGTAACCCGAACGACGTTGCTCCCGAAAACACGAAGAGGCTGTCGATGGTTCAGATGGAGAAAAAATTGTACGTCGACGGTCGGATGAAGTCATTCGAGCGTCACGCCTCAGGACGAAGGAACCGCCACTGGGCGTCTCGGTGAGACTATTCGCACGTCTGCCGTTACCTGCGCGTTCGCCAATCAGCCGGCCCCTCAGAACACAGGGCAATCGTTCAAATCAGGCCGATATGGCATCGGCGAGTAGTCCGGCCTGGGACGCCGCCGCGATGGCCGTCGTGCAGGAGCATCTAAATCGGACTTCATTGCCTCATCATAAATCTCCTTGACCCGATCGCCGTTCAATACGCCGTGTTCCAGCAGTGCGTCGGAAATTTTGCAGACAACTGTGCGAAACTCGGGCATCCGTAGAAACCTGTCCATCCAAACAATGTCTCTCACCAAGTAACTAAGTCGCAGATCCTTATCTGGGATCAATGTCTCGGCGTTGTCCAGGACTAGCTCAAAGTCAGTTACTGCTTCCATCACTAGCTCAATGCTGCATGAGATATCGCGATGGACTAGGTCTGCACACCGACCCGCCAACGCAATTCGCAATAGCCTTTCTGAAGCCTTGTACCGGTAGTTCGGGTTCTCGGGTTGGGGCTGTGTGAAGTGGAGAATCGTCCCTTCATCGAGCAGGTAGGCTCCTTCCAGATCGACTTCGATCTCGCTGAGAGGCTTCAGGGTCAGCAGCTTGATTTCGACGTCCTGAGCGACAGCGATAGCCGCGTGCCCGGCGAAGTGAATCGCCCTAATGCGTTCCGGGGAAGGTGGCGGGTCGGCTGGCTCGCTGTGATCGATCCAGTTTGAATCGAATTCGCTGATCGGTGTCATTGCGTGGGTCCTCCCAGCATGTGCGATGTTTGAAGGGTCGATTGCTGTAGTGACTCGGTCGTTCCATGGCATCGTAACGCAGAAATCCCAACAACAGAAAGCCTGCTTTCCACTTCCTATATTTTTGGTTTCCGACACTAACAATCTCGATAGTCTGCCGGTACAATGAAGGTAGCTCGGTCAGGTTTCTGCCCCACCTCACCGAGATAGGCCCTGCCAGGATTCTGCCCCTCCTCGCTGGGCCGATTTTATTTCTTGACGTAACACTCCCACGAGTTCTCGGGTTTGACAATCGTCGCCCCACAATCACGCTGAAACATGTTGGTTAATCCGCTTTCCACCCAACGTGCGCTGCCAGACATCGAGCGAAGTACGGTCGTGCGATAGGAAGTCGAAGATGCCCGCGTTGTTCACTAGCGAATCGACGGGCCCCAAATCCTCTTCGATTTGGTCGATCATGGTGCAGACTTGTTCGGGAGACGAAACGTCAGCTCGACTGACGATCGTCTTTCCGCCCGCAGCTTCAATCTGCTCGGCAACTTCGTGGGCCGCACTCTCGCTCGACAGGTAATTTACCGCCACCTTCGCGCCAGCAGCGTCTATTCGCAGGCAGCACGCGCGGCCAATACCTTTGGCACCGCCAGTCACCAAAGCTACCCGGTCTTGTAATTCTATTTGGTTGATCAGCGGATTGCCGCAATACGGACGGAGGATGGTGGCACACCTAACCGTTACTCGGACGGCATAACATCGATCACCGGCACCGCGTTAGTCACCGACTGAACCGCCCTGTGCGGAGCCGCATGCCGTCGATGGCGAGGGGCGGGGAAACCCGCCCGGCTACCTAATTATCCTGCAATTTCTGCTCAGGTTCTAGTCGTCGAATTCGGTATCACAAATGTCTCGGAGCGTCTCCTCAAAGTAGGGAAACAGTTCATTGTCCCCGTGAAACTCGTGTAGGAGTCCGGGTTGATTGAATTTCTGCCTAGCCTCCTCGTAGAAAGGAACCTGCACGCGACGAAAGAAGTCTGTAAATTCATCAAGTGATTTTGGTGACTCGTCAATCTCGGGATGCGTGAGGTTAATAATAATCGGTCCGGGTGACAAAAATCCCGTAAGCATGATCAATCCACGAGCGCCGAGAAACTCCTTCAGTGCCTCAGATTTTGGAGCTTTATTGTCATCACAACGCCCTTGGTGGATTATTTTGAAGCCACAGTCGCGGTAATTCTCGCAGCGATAAATGACGTATCCGTCCTCGACGTTTTCAATTAGGTCGCCGCATACATCACAGACGAATTGTTCCAGTGGTCTAAGAGTGGGCACAGTGATTACTCTCTTGAGCGGGATAACGAATATCAATCTATTCGCCTGTCCTCGCGTAAATAGATTGTGACTTTTGAACTGAGACGCTTGGCTGAGGACCGTGATGGGACGCATCGCCGATTCGCCGCGGCTCATCGCATTTTAGGGCGAGCGGAAGAGATTTTGCAATTCGGCGAGGGCAGCGTGTGGCTGACACATTGCAAAAGATGATGATGGTTGTGGGTGGGTCGTAAGTGGCTTGAGTCCAACGCCCAAAGCCCCGAACGAATACACGCGTCGCTGGACGAGCCGCAGCTGGGTGTGTCGATCGACGAACGCTTGGCTTGCGATTCAGGACAGCGACGGGGAAGGGTGACATGTGAAAACGCCCCTGGTCCGATTGCTCGAACCAGGGGCTACCGAGTGACGGGCTAAGCCAGCACTTTCGTGACGACGCCAGAGCCGACCGTCTTGCTGCCTTCGCGAATTGCGAAGCGAGCACCGTCTGCCAGAGCGACCGGGCTTTGCAGCGAGACACCCAACTTCACGCCATCACCGGGCGTCGCCATGTCGACATCGCCCAACACGCGTGCCGATCCAGTGACGTCCGCCGTACGGAAGAAAAACTGAGGCGTGTAACCGTCAAAGAACGGCGTGTGACGCCCCCCTTCCTCCTTGGTGAGGACGTAAACCTCGGCCTCGAAGTCGGTGATTGGTGTGATCGATCCGATCGCCGCCAACACCTGACCTCGCTGAACTTCGTCGCGTGCCACACCTCGCAGCAAGCAGCCAACATTATGACCGGCCTGTCCGACGTCGAGCACTTGGCCGAATGTTTCGACCTGAGTGACAACGACCGTCCGCGGTTCACCCGCCAGTCCAACGATGTCCACCGAGTTACCGGCGCGGACTGTTCCCTGCTCGATCTTTCCAGTAACAACCGTACCGCGTCCTTCGATCGTGAACACATTCTCGATCGGCATCAGCAGCGGCTTGTCAACATCTCGCATCGGATCAGGGATGTAGGTGTCCAACGCCGTGAGCAACTCGTCAATACAACGCGTTGCTTCGACATCAGTCGGGTTGTCATGCGCAAGCATCGCTGAGCCACGGACCACCGGCACTTCGTCGCCGGGAAATCCGTAGCGAGTCAGCAACTCACGCAGGTCCATCTCGACCAGATCAATCAACTCGGGATCGTCCACCAAGTCGCACTTGTTCAAGAACACGACTAGGTGAGGCACGCCGACCTGTCGTGCCAGCAGTACGTGCTCGCGAGTTTGTGGCATCGGGCCGTCAGCAGCCGAGACCAGCAACACCGCGCCATCCATTTGTGCCGCACCGGTAATCATGTTCTTGATGTAATCGGCGTGACCTGGACAGTCGATGTGTGCGTAGTCTCGACGCTCGCTCTCGTAGCGGACATGCGCGGCCAGGATCGTCACGGTCTTATTCTTATCCCGGACGATGCCGCCGTTGGCGATCTGTTGGTACGACTTGTACTCGGCTAGCCCCTTCTCGGACTGAACACGCAGGATCGCTGCGGTCAGTGTGGTCTTGCCGTGGTCGATGTGACCGATCGTCCCTACGTTAACATTCAGTTTCTGATGACAAACAGCCTTCTGAAAAATCCCTTTGGCCATTGGTTCCTCCTTTCAATGAGGTTCTAAAGACAGGGACCGAAACTAAAACCACTTGCCCGTATGGGGTGAACTGCGGCTTGCCAAGCAGCAGCCCGATGACGAGCAGTGGAACAACACTTGAAGAGAAGCGACTACAAAATCGCAACGCAGCTATCGCCGCGAGCGAATCTCATGTCGCGAAGAATCTTTGCTGCCGATCCAAACGAGCTACAGCGCATTCCGCGCCGGCCTAGACTGAGCAAAGAGATGGAGAGGAAGGAGCCTGACCCAACTGGGCCAGCACAAAGACTAGCCCCGAGGAGAACTCAGGCTCAGAGACTCGATGTAGCGATGCGACAATCGCATCAGTAGGCTCCTGGT
>CAUJKL010000657.1 GCA_963204995.1 Planctomycetota bacterium
GAGATCGCGTTACCTTCCAGATCTGTCGTGACCAATTTAATCTCCAACTGGTCATCCGAGCTTGCAGCAGGCTGAATGTGGACGGTGACTTCGGCCGTACTGGTTCCTGCTGAGCCCGATACGGTGTAGGCGAACTGTTCGCTCCCGCCAAATCCGGTTGGCGGTGTGTACACTACTCCGCGTCCATTAGCTGCGACCTGCACCGTGCCAAGCAAACCCGAATCATCCACCGACACAACACTCAGGTCACCGCTGCCCGAGTCAACGTCATTCTCCAGGACTGCGAATGATGCGGTCGCACCACCAGTACTAAGCACGTACGTGTCGTCGACGGCGACAACTGCAGGCACGACCGTCAACGTGACTCGGCCGAAACGAGTTTGTGCGTCCCGAACGGCTTCGTCGAGATCGTACAGTAGGGTCTGGCTGCCGGGATCGTTTTCCGCAGGATCGGCTTCAAAAACGACTCGCCCCGGCGCGGTTGCGTGAAACGGAATTCGAAACACCTCAAAAGCACCGCCGCCGAGCGGGTCGGTATCCGAGAAACCACCAACTTCGTCGATCATACCTGGCGTTGATATATCTCCGACATGTTCGTTCGGATAAGAGGGGCCATAGGCGATCGCCCCAGCCACTTGAACCGAGTGAGCCGGATACAGCAGATCCATATACGCCGCAAACACGCCCTTGGGTATGTCTCGCAGATCTTCGGCGGAGACGTGCAACACAAACTCATCACCAACATCGACCACGGAAACTTGCTTGCCGGCGAGGTCTGTGATTTCTAAATTGAAGGCCACCCGATCTTCATGCGAAACGACGCGTTGCACTTCGACTCGGACATTCGCCGTGTCTTCTTCGCCATTCGCCATGATGGTGTACGTAAACGAGTCCGTCCCGACGAAGCCGCGAGCGGGGGTATAGGATAGCTGCGTGCCTCCCTCCACAATCGTCACATCACCATGGGATTTACTTGTGTCAACGCCGGTGATCACAAGCCGACTGCCGGTTGTATTTTTGTCGTTCTTCAAGACCGCGATGTGATTTCCTGTACTGTCTTCACTCACGACTTGAAAGTCGCCCATGGCATCGACTGGCAGATGCGGCAGCGGAGCCAAGATCTGTAACGTCAAGTCACCATAAGTCACAAGATTCGTCGAGACGGGGTCGTCACGATCGAAGAGCAAGATGTCGTGCTCTGGCGAACTCTCGGCTGCATTCGACGAAATCTGAACCTCGCCCATTTGCGTCGCCACCATCCGGACCCCAGCCAACACTTGCTGGTCCGCCCCCGGCCGATCCACACCTCCGGCGAAGGTTCCCAATTCGTCAACAAGTCCCGTCAACACCTCTCCTGCCACTCCGTTTCCGAAACTGTTACCGTAGAACAGCGGAGCCCGCCCCGTGTCAATCGGCACGGTCAAAAACTCCGCTGGAAAGAGGATGTCGAGATAGGCCGCATAGACGCCTGACGCCTCGGGACGCAAGTCGCTGACCGACGCGAGCAGCAGAAACTCTTCGCCCTGATGAACCGCTTCGAGTGGTTGAAACGACTGCGGATCGACCGCCTCCAGCCTAACGGCCATCAGCGGACTGGGGCCTTCTCCTTCGGGCAGGGCACTGGGAATACCACTGGGCAGTCCTAGATCGCCAGCCAACAGAACACGATCCTCGAGCGACTCGATCTTGAGAGGTCGACGGCGAATCAATCGCAGCTTCTCGTACCTTGATCCACTTCGACGCTGTCGCAGCGTCGGCTTGGGCTTTCTCATTACAGGGTCCTCTCCTGCTGGAACCGCAACCCGATTGAGTAGCGGTCGTCACTTTTTTGTCGTGAAGCTTTGGCGTTACGTAGACAAGGGTTCTGTGCTAACGCCAAGCCTGGCCCACGTGGCGGATATTGTACGAGAAAGGGCTACACGATGCCACTTATTTGGCTGAGAAAAGCCAAGAAATCCGCGTGCCAACACACCTCGGCGAGAGACGTGAGTGAAGCAGCGGTGGAACAGGCCGCGAGGGACTACCGCGAAGCTCGCGAGGCTCCCCAAACTAGCGCCAAGTCTTCGGCAAAGGCATCGATGGCATCTTCCAACGACGCGCGGTCAATCGATTCATCGACAGCGAAACGCACCGAGACGCGTGACTCTCTGGTCGAGTCCTTTGCAGGCGTCGAACCCGACTTAAAGAAGGGCAGCGGAGTGCGGACTTCCGTATCCGAGTTTATCGCGTTCGACCGCAGCGATCGGTGTACGAAACTTGCATCGGCGAGCGCAATGTTTGCCGCGACGAATTCGCCTTCCGCCACCAGTGGGGCGCCGGCTGAGCCGCCTTCCGCTGACGGGCTGTTCGCAATCGCTTCGCCTTCGGATGGAGGAACTTCAATCGCGTTGATCACTTGCAGTGCATCGATGGGCGAAACGTTGCCATCACCATTGACGTCAATGAATGGTGACGAGGCATCGGCAACGGTCAGTGCTCGTGCGCCTTTTGAGTTCAGATCGTTGATGATCAGAAGTGCATCAATCGGCGAGACAGCTCCGTCGTTATTGACGTCGAACGGTTTGGTTGGATTCTGCCAAGGGCTGACAAAAGCAGTAAATCCAAAGTCGACTTGTGCTGCTGTCGTGCCTGCGACAACAACCGACTGGGTTGTTGAGGTAGTCGCTTGTGAACCTGCAAGTCCCTCGACTTGAACCCGATAGCTGCCGGCTTTCAAGTTGGGAATCGAGTAGGCCCCGAGGGCATCTGTCACTGCGATCGTCTCGGGTCCGAACTTCAGATTATCCAACCTGACTCCCGTGTCTGCATGACCGCCCGCGATCGCGTACGCGATGTCGGCGGTCGGGCGACTGAGTGTCATCGTCTCGGATTGCCCCGACGCGAGTGACTTCGTCGTGTAACGAGCGAGTAGATTATTGTTTACGTCGTAAATTGCTAGCCGGCCGTAGCTGCTTGGGTTAATGCTCAACGCGTCGATGCTGACCGTCGTGACTGGCGAGGTAAAATCGATTCGCAGCTGTCTGGTGCGAGAGGTCCATTCGGTCGCGTAGATGCTGCAAGTTCCACCGCCTCCCATAAATCCGCATGTGCCGAAGGCCTGAGTACCTGTGGAACCCGTCCCTACGGATCGGGCATAGACCGCATTACCGGACGTCGCCGTCCCGATGGCGGTAAGTGTCGCGTCCGGAATCACGTTTTCCAGAACTGCGTTTGCCGAGTAGTCATCCGGCTCGATACGTTTTTGAAGGCTGATCGGCTGACCGGTCGCGTCCACCAGTCGTACCGTCCGTCCCGCCAAACCACTTTCTCCAGTTTCGAGTTGGCCGTCACGGTCTGTATCGCCGAAGACAAACCCGCGGATGCCGGATGGTGAGATTGAAGCCGGTCGAGTCAAATCCGCGACGAACACCGGCGACGTGACGCCCGTCACCGCGTCGATCGTTCGTATCTCGACCTGGCTGGCGCTCGATGGAACTGCGAAACTCAAATCCAGTGCCGCAATATAGGTATTGGGAGTTGCAGCGGTTTGCCAAGCCCCGCCGTCGATTCGGTACTCGGCACGGCTGATCCGATTGATCGTGATATCGCCCTGCAAACTCTCGGTCGGCAACGATGACACACGGGGATTTAAATTCGGTAGCGTCTGGACCGAGGACTCGCCGACGAAGCGATACATTCCCGTGGCAGGATCGTAGGAACCGCTGCCTGTCAGAGTGTGAGGCACATCCAAGACGTCGAAGATCCCATCGCCATCGGAGTCGCGCCAGCCAACCAACTCCAGTGAACTCTGGGAACTCGTGTGACTTGTAAAAGCCTTACACAGTAGTCCGTTGAGATCTTCGTCACATCCTCCGCGGTCCATGACACTGGGTTCGCGAACGTAGCCGGGGGTTGGATTGTTCCAAGCATTGGTGTTCGGCGAGTCGTAGTAACCGCGCGTCGTGTCGTAGGTTCCGCCGAATTGATACTCGTCCAAGGCCCAAAAGATATGCCCCGTCTCATGGGAAATCGTACTGGCCGGACGGCTCGCCAAGGTCACCAGAAACAAACCGCCGGGGAAAGCAAAGGCTCGATCCAAGCCACCGGCGGCAAATTTGTGGTCCGCGTCCTGCTCGTCGTTGACGACAAAAATCGTAAAGGCCCAGTTCGTGTTATTGGCTTCGCGTTGGGCGTGGTTATAGGCTTTAACGTCGGTCGTGAAGGTGCCGGTGGTGTCAACTTCGGAATTGAGAAAGTCGTAGATCCAAAACTGATAGTCCGTGGAAGGTTGAGTGATCGGCTCGAAGCGAGTCGAAACGGGGGTATCGGCGTGAGTGAAGTCAATCTTAAAGTCGAGCAGGCCAGGTGGAGCATTGGGATACTCCGTGTAGAGCGTGTCGACCCACCACTGTAGTCCTTCCGTGACTTTCTGCTTCACCGAGTTGATGCTCGCGGCGGTCCAATTCTCTTCCCTGGCCGTGCCCACCGTTGGATTGTCGTTGCTCAGAACGGTGTTCGATTCCAACAGCACCACCGAGACGTTGACAGTGCCGAGCAAAAACTCCGCCGTCTCGCTGGATTGAGCTCCGAACGGTGTGGCGGAAAGCGCGATCCGTTCCTCCAAAGGCTCGAATCCGCGCAGCCGATTGGCGTAAAGCCCGATCTTTCGCGCGTTTCGGCTCGTAGATGTTCGATGGTGGCGGCTTCTTCGCGGCATTATCGCGTGACCTGGCAGTTCCGGCGGCGTAAAGAGATGAGGGCCTTACCGGATCATAATCGCGTTCCGATAATCCCTCAACGAATTGGCCGAGAACGGTGACGCAAGTGACGTAAAATGACCGCGCAAGTACTGATTATGCGGGTCGTTACGTTTTCGATAGCAAGTTTACACCCACTCGCCGAAGATATCATCGACACCTGACGCCCAAGGCTGTTCGAGCGTCAGACTATCTAATTCGTCGGCATCATCGCCTTGGACGCGGTCGGCATCAACATAACTGCCGCTGGCGATCGCCAGTGCCATGCTGCTGCCGAAGACTTCGTTGTTAGCACTTACACGGGTCGCTTCACGAGTCGCTTGATGAACTTGTGCCTGCGCATCTTGCTGATCGTAGACAGCAATTCGCTGGTCGATCACAAAGTCGGAGCGCAGCAGCGCCAATGAATCGCCGGCAGCCTCCTGTTGTGAGACGAGAGCGACATCAACGCTCGATTCGCCTTCGGCCGATACAGCACCGGTGTTTAACGCGTTGACGACTAACAACACGTCGATCGGACTCACTGCTCCGTCGCCATTCGTGTCTACTTGATGACTGCCGGCCGGGCGCACAGCGGGAAGTTGACCCGAGCCGTTGGCGTTGATGTAGTTGATCACGATCAACGCATCGAGAGGCACCACGAATTTGCTGTTATCGACATCCAATGGTGCTGCCGAATTGTGCCACGGATTGCCAACAATCGTAACCCGATGGTCTTCGACTTCACCATCCGCAGCCGGTCCCGTGGGGCGCAGGTTACCCGATCCGCTCAGCCGGAACCGTGCAAACGTCGCACCCGGCAACGCCGTCCCCGGTACGTTTACGGTCAGTACGTTCTCGCCACTATTCAATAACTTCGATGTAAAGATCTGCTCGCCCGCGTCATTCCAATCACCGTCCTGGTTGAAGTCAATCCACGCGTCAAGCCGACCACTAGCAGACGCCGTGACGGTGATCGTGCCGCCAAAGCCACCGACCAGCGACGTATTGAACACCACGCCGTCTTCGTCGTCCGTGCCATCGTTGTCGTCACCATCCGCCAATGCCGTCGGCTGTCCGTCGAAGTCGACATCGGTCGGCGTCTTTCCCAAAAAGAAGTTGCCGACGATCTGGTGACGAGCACCATCGTCCGCCAAGCGAGTCGGATAGGGTGCCGGTGCATCTCCAAAGTCGAGACCACTGGCAACCGCGATCGTAAAGCGAGTGGTTCCGTCGTCGCGATTCGGTTTCAAAGGATTGCCTGCGATGTCGACGATGTCCGATCGCAGGAAGGTTGCCAAGCCCGACACGTTGGATACGCCTTCGATGTTGACATCAGGCCCTTTGACCGTTGCGACAACGTCTCGCAGTTTATTCGTGGCCTTGGCAACTCCAATGGCTGCCGCAATCGATCCTGCCATTTCGTTTTCGGTAAAGATCGGCGTCAGCGAGGAAACTCCGGCCGAGTAGGAATTGCCGGCCTGGAATGGGACGGCAATCGCCGCAGGAACTCCGGGTAGCCCCACCTGCGTGAAGCTGCTCTTCGTTAAATCTAAGGTGTGCAGAGCGGTGCCGCCGAGGCGGATCACTCCGTTGCCAGCATTGGAGGGCGACAGTCCGACGCCGCCATTGCGAATCGCGATTGCAATCGAGTTCACAAGCTGGCCGGTCGTCGTCGCTGGGTTAAAAGTCACGACGACGCGAGGGTGTGAGTCTGGGTCATCGGCAGCGACGATCCCGTCGTTATCCAATTCGATCGTGAAGAGGTTAGTTCCGTCGCTGATCGTCAGTTCCTCACCGTCCAGGATCTTGGTGAAATCCAAAGCTCCTGCAACCGTTGGGACTCGGATTCCAAACTCTTGCGTCGCGCCCGGTGTGCCCGTCAAGATTAGCTTGCCAGGCGGCGGGAGTGTGCCATCGGGGAGCGGCGTGGTATTGGAAACGTCGATCACATGCCGGAACTCACCGCCCACATTGATCAAGCCGTCACTGAGCGCGACGTAGCTGGGAGCGAGCCCCAGGTTCTCGAGGGTAATCGCGGAAACAATCGACTGAGCGATTTGCTCGTTCGTCTGGCTGAACGAGAACGGAATCGCTCGATCGCCGGTCGTCAGGCCTCCCGTCGAAGTGAACTCAAAGACCACGCGGCGTACGCCATTATCGATGCTGAACGTCTGGCCGTCATCGATGCCGTCAACTTGGCCCGTGGCCAACAGAGTCGTGTTCGACAGATCGACAATATGCGTACTCTTCGTTCCCAGATGCACCGCTCGGCCACCGAAATTCACCAAGTTGACCGGACTTAGATCCAAGTCAGTACTCGCCAACTTAATGGCCGCGACGATCGACGTGGCCAGCGTATTTGCTGAATCCGACGTCGTGAACGGAATGGCAATGCGACCAGCAGTCGTGAACCCGTCCAAGTCAAACTCAAAGACTTGCGTGAAGGACGTCTTTGTATTCGTCACCGAAATCGTATCGCGATCGCGAATCGTCGCACCGCCGGTCGCGGGAATCTGTAACGCCAGCGTTTGTGGTACTTGCAGGACGTATCCGCTGTCAAACTCGAAGTTAGCCGTGCTGCCGAAGTTATCCGTCAATCCGAACGAGTCGCCATCCACAACCTGTGTGCCGTTCGGTGCGGCGATCTGCAACCCGCGAGAGTTCGACAGCTCGATTTCGTACTTGCGATCGATTTCCCAAATCCCGGCCAACGGAGTTAAACGAATGATGTTGTTGGTGGCATCGTAGCTGAACTTGTAGTCCACACCGGCGACCAGTTTTTCACCGTCGCGGAACACAGTCACTCGGTCGGATCGTACCGACGCGTCACTCGCACCGGTGCCGTTCTGGGAATCGTTCGGTTCGATACCGTCGAGCAGTTGGATCGAGAAATTCCGAACGACTTGATTTGTCAGATTCACGTACGTCGCGCGACCGTCGCTATCAAAGCCGAGAGCATCATTGTCGCGAGGCGAGATGAGAACCGCGGTGGGCCCAGCGAAGTCGGCCCGGTCCAATGCACCACGATCCTTAAAGACGTTCGAGCCTTGCCCCGGTGCCGAAGCGACGGACGGATCATCGACGCGGCTTTGACCGATGGCGTCCGTATCCGGAGCCAAAATCGGGGACGCTGGGTAGCCCAATGGGCCGCGGATAGCCACGAGCGAGGGACGGTCCTGAAGCGAATTCAGCGAGCTGTCAATTGCCCGCGAATCGGGGGCGAGATAGTAATTGCCCGTGGCCTGGTCAACGAATAGCGGGTCGGTCGGATTCGTTAGCACGATCGCCGATGAACCAATCGTGGTGCCGAGCGCATTAGTAGTATTGCCACGATAAATCGTCCCGCCAATCACGGTCGATGCGGCTGTTGCGTCGACGGAAATCCCCGTCGCGAAGTCAGCCACGATGTTGTTCAAAAGCGTCGGGCTGGCGTTGTTTGCGACAAGGACACCTGTTCCGCCGCCGGTTCCATTTCCAACGATGGTGTTGTTAACGATTCGTCCGAACGGAATTGCCGCCCGCTGTTCACCGGGTAGATTCGCATCACCTGTGAAACTGATGCCACCTTGGCCGCCTCGAGCAATGATGTTGTTGGCAATCACAACTCCGGTCGTGAGTCCGACGGCATTCACTTCCCGAGTGGTTCGCGGCGGTCCCACGTGCGGTGTGTTACCCGAACCATCGCGAGGTGCGGCCTCAGAGACGATACCGAAGTTCAGCGAGTTGGTGATGCTGTTCGAGTGAATCAGAACCTGGCCTTGCTCGCGTACGACATTGCGGTCGCCGGTATCCGTGAACTCGGTCACGCCGAACTGACCGGAGCCGTCCACATCAAGTCGAATCGTGTAATCTCCGACCGAAAATGTGCTGCCAAACAGATCTCCACTTCCGGCGACCAGCGGACTGTAGTTGAAGTTGGCGAACCCGCTAACGCCGATGTAATAGGTTCCACTCGCGGGCGCGGTGAATTGAAGGAACGAGTCGAGTCCATTAAAGTCGTCATTGAAGGCTGAAAACTGACCTTGATTGTCAAAGACGATTACGACGGAATCCAAAGTCGATCCGATCTGGATCGCATCGATATCGATCGTGATAGTCTGTCCCAACGCGAGGTCCACCGAGAACAAATCAGCGTCTGCGGAAATTGTCGCCAGGTTTCCGTTGTCGCCAATGGACCCCGTTCCCACAAAGCTGGTGATACCGCTGGTCCCAATTCCCGTGTTCAGCGCAACGGTCGTTGTGTCGTTCGGTTCGGTCGCCACTCCGTTCCCCTGCGTGTTCAACGCTTGAAAACTCAGCTTCGCATTACCGAATAAGTTGACCTTGTTGCTGCTACTTGCAGGACTAGTCGGCGATGACTGCGAGCCCGTGACGACACCATCCGCCATCGCCGCAGTGATCGCAAGACGCGAACGTGTCGTTGGCGAGTTAATGGCGTCGCGAATCCGGCGCGCGATCTGGGCGGCGGTGTCGCTGACACGGTACGGAATGGCGACGTGTGTCGCGGCGACCCCGTTGCCCACGTTATTGCCGATGATGTTGTCCATGGCATCGTCGTCAAACTCGAACGTCACACTTTGCGAACCATCGCTCAGCGTAAACGACTGTCCTTCGACAATGGTGTTACCGGGTGCCGCGACCAAGGAAGTCGCGTTCGTCAGCCGGTCGTTGGTGTCGAAGGAACGATTCAGAACGATCTCGGTTCCCACATCTCCAACCGTGGTACCAAACTCCTCGGCGCGGCGGATTTCTAGTTGATAAGCTCCCTTCTTGATCTCGTTATCCGGAACGAAAAGAGTAGGCAGATTGACATTGGACAACTGGGGATTGCGGATGAACGTTGAATTTGCAGTCGCCCCGATCACCATTTCGCCTCGCTCCGCGAAACCGATGATGAGGTCGTCGATGTAAATGCCTTCGTGAGCGTTGTCCAAGCCACGCATTGCGCCCGGGTAACCGAACCCGCTATTTCCAGGAGGACCACTTGCCTGGAAGGCACCAAACTCGTCACCGGCAAGTGCCTCTTCCAAGCCGAGCGGACCCTGATTTGTCACGCGGTGTCCGACGACATTGACGATGTTCTGATAACTCGTCACCGAATCGCCAGAATGGTTCACTGGTAACGAAGGAGCCAGCGTGAAATCGGTCAGCACCGTCGCGCCCAGCAGGTTGATCCGGCGAGCTCCAGCGGCAACCGCGACAACCGCGAGGTTTCGATTGACCCGGGCGGTGTTGATCGCTGACAAGATCAGTTCCGCAACTTTGGCTGCCGACACCGTATCGGACGGAAAGACCGGAATGACGATCGCGTTCGGATCGGACGCACCAGGCAACCCACTGGATGTGACGGTCGCCACATTGGTCAGATCGAGCGTATGAGAAGCCGTCCCACCGAGATGAATTGAACCGCCGCCAATATTGGTCGGAGCCAGCCCCAGCCCTGAACCGCCGACAACCTGAACGATCAAATCGGCCAGTTCGTCTTGGGTCCGCGGCGTCGTGCTCGTTTTGATTGTCGGTGTCAGCGTCATGTCGACGTTGTGATCGGTAATTCCGAGCTGAATCAATAAGGAACGGCCAAAAAAGACGCTGCCAGACGATCCAACGCCAATGATTCTCGCATTCAAGCCCAATCCAGCAGCGTTCAACGCGGCCACGGTCGCATTGGCGACCTGCGTCTCGTCGGAAGTCGGTGTCAGGCTAATGACGACGTTTCCGAACGTCGTTACACCGTCGAGGTCATACTCGAAAGTGAACGTCGGCGTTCCGACTCCGCGATTGATCGTAAAGCGGTCACCATCCACAATGCCGCCGTCAAGGATGCCGTTGCGATTGCGGTCCTCGTTCCCCACCACGTCCAGATTTCCATCCAAGTCAAGATCTTCGCCCGGATCAAGAATCCCGTTGCGGTTGATGTCCTCGTTGACGAGATCGAGATTACCGTCCCCATTGATATCTTCCGTGACACCGCCTGCGGGAATTTCGATAATCAGATCATTCACTCGCAGACCACGATTCCCCGGCGCGACAATACCGTTGTCGTCGAATTCAAAAGTGATCGACGATCCCGGTCGACTGATCGTGAACGACTCGCCGTCGAGCAACGCGGTCGGATCGGCTACCGGA
>CAUJKL010000658.1 GCA_963204995.1 Planctomycetota bacterium
TGAAACCCTTTCAGGGTTTGAAATCTTTTTGTGAAAGCAACCCAGGGTGCGCTGCGCGACCCTGGGCTATGTTGTTTAACGGCTTCGCCGTACAAGAAAATGTCACAAACCTATCATCGGGTCGTGTAAAAATGTGGGTAATGACAAGGCTTTACAGCCCCGGCAGAGGTTGTACCGACCGGGCACACGCCGAAGGTGGGTCGGGGCCGAAGAAGGTTGTGCCCGGGGGCGTCGTACGGAATTTGTTTCGGGACTGCTCCTAAGTTGCTCGCATGGCCGGCGCCGTTCGTTCCGATAGCGGCACGAAATCACCCAGCAGCGATCGGAAAGCTACCACTTCATGTCGTCGATGCTGATCTTGAGGACGCGGAGCTTGTTGCGAAGTGTGGCTCGACTGATCCCCAGCGTTTTGGCGGCTTGCAACTGGTTCCCCTGCGTGTGCCGTAACACCAGCATCAAGAGATGATGATCAGTCATTAGTGTGGCTTCTTCATACAGATTTTCTGAATCTTCCTGGATGCGACTGGTGATGAACTCATCCCACTTCGCGAGATTGAACGAGCCATCGGTGCGCTCGACGGAAGAGCCGGGAGACGTGCGAATATAGGAGGGCAGGAACTCCGGAATCAAAACGGAACCAGCGGCGTGAAGTAGCGATTGCTTCAACACACTTTGCAATTCACGTACATTGCCTGGCCAACTGTATGCACTCAGCAATTCCAGCGTATCGGCATGTACGGTGTGTACGTCTTTTCCCAGTTCGCGCGCAAACCGTGTCACGAAGTGTTCGACGAGACGTGGCAAGTCTCCGCCGCGTTCCCGGAGCGGAGGCAATGGAATTGCGAACACACTCAATCGGAAATACAGATCTTCGCGAAAGTCGCCGTCGGCAACCATTTGTTCGAGATTGCGATTCGTAGCAGCGATCAGACGGACGTCGGTTTGCACCGTTTCATTGCCCCCGACTCGCTCGAATCGTTGCTCTTCCAGAAGCCGTAGGATTTTTGCTTGTGTCGTGGGGCTCATGTCGCCAACTTCGTCAAGAAACATCGTGCCGCCGGTACACTGTTCAAATTTACCGATCCGCAACTTGTCCGCGCCGGTGAATGCGCCTCTTTCGTGGCCGAATAACTCGCTTTCGAGGATCGCATCTGGGATGGCAGCGCAATTGATGGCTAGAAACGGTTCGTTCTCTCGCTTGCTGTGATGATAAATCGCGCGCGCCACCAGCTCTTTGCCTGTCCCACTCTCTCCTGTGATCAAGACGTTCACGTCTTGCGATGCCACTCGGCCAATGGCCTTATAAACGTCGTTCATCGCCGGACTTCGACCGACGAGAATATCGCCGTCCTGCTCTTCTAGAGGCTTATCGGTTTCGATCCGAGGTGCGACTCTCTGCACCTTCGCGATCGAGAACGCACTATCCACGATTCGCCTGAGTTCGCTCAGCTCGAGCGGTTTGAAGAGGTAGTCGTAAGCTCCTCGTTTCGTCGCCTCGATGGCCGTTTCGGTCGTGCCATGACCTGTGATGAAGATCACGGGAAGCTTGGGTTTCATGGCGCGAATGTCACGATACGCGTCTAGCCCCGACATGTCTGGCAGTTTGATATCGAGGATGACGACGTCTGGATTTTGATCGCGAACGATAGCAATTCCCTCCGCGCCCCGCTCAGCCGTCAGGAGTTGGATTTCTGGTTCGCGGAACACGCGCCGAAAGGCATGCAGGATGGCGGGTTCGTCATCAACGACTAACAGGACTGGCATAACGTTCTCGCTATGTTCTTTCGCGGATCCGATCGGAGGCTAACTTCGAGTTTTGCATTTTTTTGGACTGCGGTGACTTGTCACCGCTTTGCTCTCCAGTGCGAAGCACTTTTTTAGCATCACCGCAACTTACATTGGATAGCGAATAATTGGCGCCAAGTCGAAAAATACCAAAGCGGCGATGAATCGTCGCACTCCAAAAAGTGCAAAACTGGAACTAACCCGTCAACGCAAATCTGATTCCGATTCAAGACTTCGCAGGCAATTCCAATGTGAAGCAGGCTCCTTGAACGAGATTCTCGCCACGTATTCGGCCCCGATGCGCCTCGGCGATTCGTTTGCAGATCGCCAGACCGATTCCAACTCCAGTCTCCTTGCTGGTGACAAATGGCTGAAAAAGTCGGCTGAGCACCTCGGGCTCGATGCCTCGACCTGTATCGCGGACGGAAATACTCACAAGCTTATCGACCTGCTGCGACTCGACAATCAGGGTGCCACCATCGGGCATCATGTCGAGAGCGTTAAGGCACAGATTAAGAAATAGCTGCAACAACTGCTCGCTATCGGCTTCCACCGTCAAGGGTGTTTCGGGCTCGATCAGCTTCAAATCAACTCGCTGGTTCCTGGCCCGTGGTTCGACGAGAGCAAACGTGCGGCGGACAACGTCCGTGGGGTTTGTCGGACGTCGCCTAGGAGCCTGGGGCTTGGCAAAGTCCAGAAAAGTCTGGATGGAACGTTCCATGCGACGAATCTCGTCTTCGATGATGGTAAGATCTTCGGCGAGTTGATCGCCTACGTCGGGCAGTTCACGCTGTGTCTGGACGAGCATTTTGACAGCTGTCAGCGGGTTCCTGAGTTCATGTGCGACGCCCGTGGCAATTTGTGCGACTGCTGCCATCTTCTCGGCTGCTGCCGAAGCTCGCAGCGGTCCGATGATGACCCACCAGACCAGTGGCGCAGTCAGAAGCGTGAGCAAACAGGAGTCGACGAATGCTTCGGTACCAGCGGCCGTAGACCTTGGCAGTACCACGGGGAGCATGTACATGACCCCGGCCTCGGCAATAAACACGATGGCCAGGAGTTTTATGAAGACACTGAGCGGTGTGGAAGTTGAGTCCATATTCGCACTAATTGTATGCATAGTAGCCACGAGCAATGGGGCCTGAGCTCTTGAGCGGAATAACCAAATCACGCGAGCTAATCGAGGCGTACTACTTGCCGAACTGGATCATTCATCAGCCGCGCGGCGATCGCCAGCGGTTCTCGTGAACTTCGAGAGAACCGCAGGCGATCGCGTGGCGGCTGTTTTGCGCGGCGTCTTGGATAAGATCGCTGGAATTCATTTTACAAAAGCAGCTGGGGACCAATCACTTTCGAGAACGTCCCTGAAACAAGCGGCGACGACCGACGGTTGGCTCTTTTCCTTCCGGCGTTTTCGCGATCGTGGCATAATCGACGAGATCGAGCGTGCTCCGTTGAGTGATCTTACCGTCGGCCGAAAGCTGCTTTGAGGTGTGCGAGACGACGCCGCCCGGTACAGATTCGCAGTGTACTTCAAGTGTGATCTTGCTGGTGCCGTTGCCGAACGTCTCAATCGTCTTGACGTGCGCCGCCGATTTCACTTCGGTTAGCACCTTCTCCGGCATGTCTACCGCCACGACTTCAACCACGGAATGATAGTTGCGAGTCTTCGTCTCGTTGTCGATGGATTCGGTCGTCCGTTTCAAGTAGTAAGGAGCGACCGTGTCCGAGTATTCGACGGTGCTAATGCTTTGTGCCGTGTCGCTGTTGATGAGAATGCGACGCGAACCCGTTGCGTAATGGTGGCCACAGATCTCAGCCTGACCGTTTCCAAGTTGTTTGACTTCGACCAATTGTCCGTGGAGTTCACCATGATAGCCATACGCCACGTACTTGGGCGCGGCTTGAAATCGCTTGCCGGCAACTTCCACCGTGACTTCGACTTTGAGTGAGTAGCCCGTCTCGTCGACTTTGTCGAGCGTCGCCTTCGTCTCGGTGATGCTCGCACTTTCAACTTGACCATTCGCGCCGAGTGTCTCCGTATAGACGCGGACCAGCTTCCAAGAACCGATGCCGAATTGAGCCCACGCGTGTTTGTCGCCAATCGACTCGGTCGCGTCGGGGACTTGTGCTTGTGCAAAGACGCCGTTCTGTAGTCCTATCACAAGGCCTACAGCAGCGAGAATAAAGAACAGGTAACTGCGAAAATGCACGAGGCACTCCGAACTGTCACAAGACCAGCGAACACAAAGAAACCATATCGTCCCCACTGATTTTGCTACGTCGGCAGAACAATGTGAATACCGCAATCGAGTGGAGAACTGGCTTTGCCGACCGGCGAGGATTGATTTTAACGCTTAGGCTGATTCTGTCGACGCGTTCGGTTTCCCTTCGAGTGCGATCCGGCCAGCCGCTTCGACGATCGCCAGGTCTTGGTGTGGTAGAACGGAACGCAAATCGAGTAACAGCCGATCTTGCTGGATGCGACCTACGACCGCGGGTGTGCCCATTCGGAGTCGCTTGCTTAACTCGTCCACATTTATTTCATGTGGCGTGAGGGCGACGCACCAGGTGGGAATCTGTTGCGTGGGAACAGAACCGCCTCCCAGGTACGTCTTGCCTTCGATCACTTCCGCTCGGCTGATCGCTGGCGCAGCAGCCAATTGCGGCGCGAGGCGTTCGGCACGGTTGCGCAGATTTTCGAGAGGGGCACTCAGTCGTGCGAGCAGCGGCAATGATTCTTCTGCGGTCGGCACGTCACGATACAGACGCAGTGTCGCGGCCAGGGCGGCCAAAGTTGTTTTGTCGACTCGCATGGCACGCATCATGGGGTGTTTTGCGATTTTCTGCACGTGGCTCTTCCGTCCCACGATGATTCCGCATTGAGGTCCACCGACGAGTTTGTCGCCGCTGAATAAAACTAAGTCTGCGCCGGCCTTGATGCTCTCGGAAGCGATGGGTTCGTCGTGGATGCCGTACTTGCTGAAGTCGATCAGCGCTCCAGAGCCGATGTCGTCGATCACCGGCAGATTTCGCTTCCGCCCCAGCGCGACAAGTTCGGCAAGTGTCGGCTCTTCGGTGAACCCGACCACTTTGAAGTTGCTGGTATGCACTCGCATCATGGCCGCCGTGTTCTCGCAGATCGCGGCTTCGTAGTCGCCGATGCGAGTCTTGTTCGTCGTGCCAACTTCTCGCAACCGAGTGCCACTCGCCGACATGACATCCGGCAACCGAAAGCTGCCTCCGATTTCGATCAGCTGACCTCGCGACACGATCACTTCCTGATCTCGTCCAATGGCGGCCAGTGTCAGCAAAGTCGCGGCGGCATTATTGTTGACCACCGCAGCGGCTTCGGCTCCCGTCAATTCTTTCAATAGTTTTTCGACGGCCGCTACGCGTTGCGAGCGTTCACCTGTCGCAAGGTCAAGTTCGACGCTGGCATACTCAGCGACATCGGCCATCGCTTGCACCGCTTCTTTCGCCAGCGGAGCGCGGCCAAGTCCCGTGTGCAAGAGGATGCCGGTTGCGTTAATAACGGGACGCAACGGAGGCTCTTCGGCCTTGACGATCCAATCGGCGATGCGTTCCGCCAACTCGGAAGGCGTCGGGATATTCATCTCCGAGGCCGTCGATTGCACATCATCACGAAGTCGATCGAGGAAGTGGCGTACTTCGGTGACCACGACATTGTGACTAACGCGGTCGACGAGATTTGCGAGTTGAGGGCTTTCGAGCAACTCGTTTACGGACGGGATGTTGCGAAGCGGATTTTGCATGGTTGGTATCCAAGTAGTTGCTGGTGCGTGCTGACCGGATTGTAGCACGCCGCCTCCGATCGTGTCGCAGCCTGGGTGATTGCTGTGAAGGCCTCGCCGGCTTGTTACAATCTTCGCTGTGATATTGCCTCTATTGGTGAAAGGATACCGTGTCGGCAAAGCGAACATCGAACGACCCCCGCGTTTTATTTTCGATGTTCAGAATTCCCGACGACAATCGATCGCACCGATTGAATGCAAGTAGTCAAATGACTAGCATAATAGGCGGTCCTCATGAGTATCTTTCGTATCATTTGGGATCAGCCAGATGACCCTGACGGCAATGTTCAACACATTCTCGAACATGGCTTAGAGATCGAAGATGTGGAAGAAGTCTTGGCGAGCCCGACCAGCGAAGGCCGAAGCGAATCCAGCGGGCGATCCTGCGTTTGGGGTTACACCTTGGAGGATGTCTACGTCATTGTGATTTACGAGGAAGTTGACGAAGACGCCATCCGCGTCGTCACCGCCTATGAAGTACCCGAACCACGTTAGCGAGTCGCCCGATGGCAAAGAGATTTCAGCGCGAGTTCCGTAACCGACCGCTCACCCCACAAGAAGTTGAACGGGACGAAGAAGTACGCCGCCATGTGCAAGCGGAGTTCCCGCCTGCCACGCACGCCGCGCAGGGAAGCCTGGATTCGCTCAGCGAGACCTTGAAGCAAGCGATTCGTGACAGCGACCAATCAGAGTATCAGATTGCGAAGGCAGCCGGTGTGTCACAGATCGTCATCTCACGATTCCTGTCCGGCGAGCGTGATATTCGCATGGCCACAGCGGACAAGCTCGCCGGTGCGTTGGGATTGAAGCTTGGCGCGGAGAGCTGAATGCCGCAGCTTCCGGTTAGCGAAGCACGTCTCGTAGCAACGCTCACGAAATAACTTCCCCATTTGTGCGAGTTCGTTGAGTTCGACGTGTTTACAACGCATCAAATGCCACCGGCTCGCCCGGTGGTCGATTACGTTCATTGCTACAGCAGCGGGTCGATCGAACATCAAATGCCACGGGCTTGTCCCGTGGATGGTTACGATCGTACCTGGGGGCGGCGACGGTTGCGAGCGAGATGCGTGAGGCACCACCGGACAAGCCGGTGGCATCTTTGGGACATTGGCACGGTTTATAGCAGCGAACGTAACTATCCCCTGGACATGCCAGGGGCATTCCCCGACTCTTGGACAGTGATTGAAAGAGAAAGTTATTTCGTGAGCGTTGCTAGAAGTATTCGGTCGGCCAGATATCCAGCATCGCAATCGGCGAATGAATCACATCAGTTATCACTGAACCGAAGTTGCTACAGGCTATTACGCGCTTGCCAATACTCGAGTATCGCCGTCGCGTTTGGTGAAGCCTGTGCGGTCGAGATACTCGCAGTAAGGGACCGCGTATTTGCGGCTGGTTTCGAGGATCTCGCGGATCTGGCTCATGGTTAGGCCTTCGCCGTTGGAGAAGTGAGTGGCGAGTTTGGCTTTCGCGGCTTGGTCAACTTCCACGTGTAAATAATAGTCGGAATTAACTTCAACCAATTCGCCATTGGCCGCCGCCAGCGCCAGCAGTTGTGGAACGGACTCTTGATTTTTCGTCGCTTGCTGTTGACATTCCTTCACCGATGGAGCTTGAATCCCGGCAGTTCGCAGCAGCTCGATCAACTGAGCTAATAACTTTTGTTCGTTTTGAGACAACTTGGGGCCGTGTCCCACGAGGGAAATTCCGTTAGGGCCGAACTTGATCGTTCCGTCCGCAGTCATTTGTTTTAGTGCCGTCGTGAGAATACTTTCGTCGTCCAGGTAACGAAACTGGTTCGCTACCATCGAGCGATCGAGCACGGAACGTAGCGGATAGCGTTCATGCAACTTCTTTAGCGTCGATTCGATGCGTTCGCACAGTTGCTTCAGCACCAGTCGATGCAGTCGTATCGCGCGCTTCGGAGCGACCGTGATCTCCAGTAAATCACCGCGACTGGCCAGCGTTTGTCGGACATCTTCGACCGCTTCGATACCAGCGGTGCGTGGCAGACTTTCCGGCCGCCAGTCGCGGAACCCCGCAAAGTACAACGCCGCGCCGCCTCGCTCGTAGATGTCCTTCGATGAGAGCCGCGATACCATTTGCATGACTTCGTCATCAACATGGCGAATGCGTTCGGCATTGGGGTCGAGTACGCGTCCGCCACCGATCGTCAACACGGGCGATTCGCTCCGAACGACGAATGGTTGACTCCAGACCATCGCTGCGGGCTCGCTGAGAAACAGCTGAGCGCGTCCCTTCGTGCCGACGTCGATCTGATCCGCTCCGATAACTCGCACCGATGCGAGCAGTTCTGCGGTTCCGACATGAATCCGGACCCGTGTGCGGTCCTTGAGTGGGCGCGGTGCAGACGCAAGCAGCGAGATTTCGGCAGTGATCAGCCGGCTGGGAACCAAATGGCCGGGTGAGCACAGTTCTTGGCCGCGCGAAGTTTCGTCGTGATGTATTCCTGCCAAGTTAATCGCGGCCCGCTGACCACACTGGACCGACTCGACGGAACGATCGTGGTTCTGAATTCCGCGAATCCGTACTTTGACGCCGCCCGGCTCGACAAGCAACTCGTCACCAACGGCTGCGTGTCCGCTGCTAACGCTGCCCGTGACAACCGTGCCATGTCCGGCAATGGTGAAAGTGCGATCGATCGCCATCCGAAATGGTGCGCGGAGTCGAGCAACGCGGCTTCCGGCAGCAGCGTACTCCGCAGCTTCGGCCAGCCACTGTCGAAGCAGTTCCAAACCCTCGCCCGTCGCAGTACTCGTCCGCACGATCGGAGCTTTGGCCAGGAAAGTATCTGCCACCAACTCGCGGATCTCCTCTTCGACCATATCCATCCAGTCCGAATCCGCCAAATCACACTTGGTCAACGCGATGACACCGGCTTCGAGATTGAGCAGCCGCAGGATTTCGAGATGTTCGCGCGTTTGCGGCTTGATCGAATCGTCGGCGGCCACGACCAGCAGCGCCAAATCCATGCCCGTGGCCCCGGCCAGCATGTTTCGCACAAAACGTTCATGTCCCGGCACATCAACGATGCCAAGTCGATAGTCGCCCAGAGTTAACTCGGCAAAGCCCAACTCGATAGTAATGCCGCGTTTCTTTTCTTCCGGCAGGCGATCCGTGTCGACGCCAGTCAGCACACGAATGAGCGATGTCTTGCCGTGATCGATGTGCCCGGCGGTTCCTAAGATTAAGTCCGTAGTCATAGCGGACTATTCTACTGGCGGGAGCGTGCGTGTGAATGCACCACTCAGTCGAACTGCGGTCGTTTCTGCGAAAGGAAATCACTGGTTGTCCTAATCGGATTCTCCTCAGGTTCGGCCGATGGCAGGAACGAGCTGAAAAGGGACTTCTTCTCGCCATCGGACGTTGAACTAGTGCTGCCACGATTGGAAGCCACACGCGAACGGCTAATGCCCGTCGAAGCACGGCTGCCGGTCGCGTGGCGGACGGGAGGTGCATCGTTATCGACCGTCCATGGCATGAGCGTATCACGCGTCTTGGAGAGCATGTTCTTCGTGCCATTGTTCAGTTTCTGCCAAGTCGACGGTCCTGAATTGGTGGTCGGATCCCTCTTGGCCCATTGCGGCATCGAGACTTTGGGCAGCGACAGCTTGGGCAACGCCAAGTTTGGCATTTTTGGTTTTGGTAGTGACGGCGTGGGAAGTTTCGGCAGCGTGAGTTTTGGAAATGAGAAGCTTCGTTGCTCTTCACGGTCCGGTTCATCAGAGACACTGGCGGAGACATGGCGATTGCCCGGTGATGGTTCGTCGAACGGATTGACCGGTTCCGAATTATCAGCTGCCGTCGCCGACAAGCTGAAACAAGCGAGCAATCCAATAAACGTGATCATGGCGAAGTTACTTCGCATGAGGAGAACTCCTCTGAACTCAAGACAGACGTGTATGCTTGAACGTGCCGAACGACACTTTCCCCACAAGATTAGCGCGAGAATCATACCGGATTGCGATTCGAGGTCCAGAGCAATTCTCGAAAAGGCACAATCTTATTTGCAGCACGCTGATTCCGTCTTGCTCCGATTGGAGCCTTTGGCTACCATCCCGCCCCACGCAGTTGAGCCTCTCCTTGAGGAGGCGATTCGCTGTACCCAATGGTAGTTCCAATGCTCAAACTTGCTGATCCCAATTCCGCCAAGCCGCGAATTCCAAGACGCAGCTATCGCGTTGCTGCATTAGCTATCGCTGGAGTGCCGCTCTTTGCGTTAATCTATTGTCTGGCGTACTGGCTTCGGTTCGACAGCGGTTTGTCAACCCAAGAGTTTCACAATGCAACCGTCACGCTGGGAGTCGCCGTTGGGATAAAGACCATTGTTTTTCTGTCATTCCGCATTTATCAGGGGTGGAATCGTTACGTCTCTTTGCACGATCTGATCCGACTGGCTCAGGCGACGACAGCTAGTTCTTTACTAATCGCGTTAATCGACTATCTGGTCCTGACCGATTACAGCGTGCCCCGCAGCATCTTTTTGATGGAGTGGGGGATCACGATTCTCGTCGTCGGAGCGTTGCGTTGTGCAGGGCGTCTGCTCCAAGAACACGTGCTGCTTGGCCGCCGGACGACGACCAGTTACACCCCTGTCTTTATCGTCGGCGCCAACGATGCGGGCGAGGCGCTACTTCGTGCGATTCGCCGAAACCCGAAATTGCAATACAACGTTGTCGGTTTTATTGCAGAAGAAGACGATTGCCCGCGAGGCAGTATTAACGGCGCGCCGGTTGTCGGCGGATTGTCGCAGATTTGCGATCTCGCGAGCCAACACAGCGTGTCGGAAGTGCTAATCACCGCCGGTGAACTATCTGGCCAGCAGGTTCGCAAGTTGATCAGCAGGGCTCGCGGCCATGACGTGAGTGTGAAGGTGCTCCCGAGCTATGAGCAACTGCTCAATGGTCACGTAGAACTGCGCCCCCGCGACGTCTCGATCGAAGACTTGCTACGTCGGGAGCCGGTGAAATTAGATGCGGCTGGATTGCATAATTGGCTTGATGGTCAGGTTCTCCTAGTGACAGGCTGTGCGGGG
>CAUJKL010000659.1 GCA_963204995.1 Planctomycetota bacterium
AAGTGAAGGTGAGTTCGTTGATGGCAGTGAAACTTGGAGGGAACCGAAAGTATCGTTCGGCTGGCGATCAAGGCGGGCTGGTAAGTGGGCTCTTTACAAACAACAGGTGCTTGCGAACCGAAGCTGAAAAATTCAACCTAAACACAACTGTTGATATCTAGTTTGCAAAGCTGATCGTACTCAGCCTGCCCCGCTTTGTCAAACCACCAGTTGCTGAGGTGTAATGCCGTTTGAGGAGTCTCCTACTACTGGGCTATCGCAAGTGCGATGGGTAACGTGTCGCGCAGCGCTGCGATGAACTCGGGCGTCGTGCCGCAACATCCGCCGATGAACGTTACACCGGCATCGACGAGCGGCTTCACGAAACTCGCGAATTCAGCCGGAGTGCCCGGATAAGCCAAGTTGCCTTCGACTAACTGAGGCATGCCGGCGTTGGCCTTGATCCACAAGGGGCGGTCGGTAGCGCTCCGCAACCGGCGGCCGATCTCGACAAACCCCTCAATTCCTTGGCCGCAATTGGCACCAATGATATCGGCTCCGGCGCTGGTAAGCGCACGGGCACAATCCTCGGGCGTTGTTCCCATCATCGTGCGATCGCGCTGCTGGCCCGTATCGAAGACCATCGTGACAGCCACCGGCAGATTGGTCGACCGCGCGGCCGCCAGCGCGACGAGTGCTTCGTCGATATCCGACATGGTTTCGATCAGCAGCGCGTCGGCCCCGGCCAACGCGAGCGCCCGCGCCTGCTCCGCAAACGCTTCCAACAACTCGTCCGCCGTGATGTCACCCGCCACGAGCAGTTTGCCACTGGGACCGATCGAGCCAAATACCTGCGCCTGACTTCCAGCGGCGTGCCGAGAGATTTCCACCCCGCAGCGATTGAGTTCCTCGATCGAGTAGTCCGAGCCGTGACTGGAAAGAGCGATGCGATTCGCGCGGAACGTGTTCGTCAGTACCACGCGGCTACCTGCCGAGACATACGCGCGCGGCACTTGTTCGACGATGTCGGGGTGTTCCACGTTCCAGAGGTCGGGGCACGCTCCGACCGGCAGCCCGAGGGCCTGCAACTGCGTCCCCCAGGCCCCGTCGGTTAGCACAAGTTTTTCGCGAAGTAATTCAGTGAGCGACATGGTCCGCCTGCTGTGATGAAGAATAGGAATGGATGCGGCACCAGCGACCGCACTGGAGGTGCTGTTCGAAGTTCGAGTGTTGCACTTTTGGAGTGCGTCGATTCATCGCCGCTTTGGTATTTTTCGACTTGGAACTAATTATTCGCGATCCCACGTAAGCTGCAATGGTGCTGAAAAAAGTGTTTTGCACTGGAGAGCAAAGCGGTGACAAGTCACCGCAGTCCAAAAGAGGTGCAAAACTCGAACTAAGATGCTATTGCCATATCGCTGTCGTGTCTCCGAGGCATCGAAGTGATGATGCTTGTCCAGGTGGTTACTCCTCGTCCAGCGCCAGCAGTACATTGCGTGCGGCGTGAGTTACGTAACCGGAGAAGTGATAGGTCATGCTCGGCGTTTCGTCGGCCTCAGGTTTCGGCTCCCCGATTCGCTCCACTCCGACCGCTTGGACGGGTGTGGGCTGGTCCACGAGGAAGTCGGCCCAATACGGCGTGCGGAAAGCGATGTGGGCCAGCCGGAACGATTGGGACCATTGTTCGGGCGGGACAGTCAGGTCGGGCAAGATCACAGACCCCGTATCGACTTGCCAGTCCTTACGGTTGCGCTCGAAGTTGATCGTCTTGATCGGATACTCGATGACCGCCACGCGACCGCTGGCCTCATCGCGCAACTCCGTCTGCCCGACGATCAGCTGGCCGGCTTGCATGGCGGCAAACACTTCATCAGGTGACTTCAAAACGCGACCGCGAAACGGCCGCAAACGGACTTCGATGCCGCCCCACCACTGATCGATGGGACGGACGTCGCGGTAGGGTTCGGTGACCCGGACTTTGCGGCGAAAGATGATGCCCTCCTCGGCAGTAAAGACCGGCAGAAAGTCGTAGTTGTCCTGCTGGAACAAGTCGCGGTAAACAAATGTATTCTCCGACTTGCACAATCCGCACTGTAGGTATTCGACGGTCTTTCCGGCCGCCTCGTCGACGATGCGGCAACGCGACTCGACCCAGAAACGAGGCGAGTTGAAATCTGCCTTGGTGTTGACGAACGAGCGTCCATAGTCCAGGCACGTATCCAGCAGAGCGTTCTTCGCCGGCGCCGCGACACCGGCATCGGCAACTTCGGCCAGCCAGTTCTTCGCCAGGGAAACCATCTTCAGCCGATTCAGTCCGCCCACCTTCGAATCGCCGGCGCAGTACGTTAGCAAGACACGATCCGTAAGAATCGTCATCGAGGTATAGCAATACCAGCCGTCCGGGTCAGGCTCGATGACCCGGGAGCGAGACCAGGTCTGGCCTTCATCGCAGCTGATCGCCACGCAATGCGGAGTCCGCTTCCCTGCCGTGAACGGATGCACGCCGGAGTGATCGTTCCAGACGCACAACAGCTCGCCGCTCCAGGGAATCCGTTCGATCGTGGCCGGCGACACGGGCGATTGCAAGTTGGAAGGCGTCAGCTCGGACCAGGTGTTGCCTTGGTCTGACGAGTAGGCGACATACTGAGTGCCGGCGTTGGTGCGGCAGAACATCATCAGCTGGTCATCCTTCAACTCCACGACGCCGGGCTCTTGAATCGTCACCCGAGTTCCCTCCGCCGAACGGCCTTCCAGAACACTATCGCTCCGCCGCCACGTCTGACCGACGTCGTCGGACACGTAGCACATCACGCGTCCCGCCCAATCCGGCTTTTCCTGGCCCGGCTGATTGTGCAGCGCGACGGGCAGCACCAGTCGCCCACTCTGCAACTGCACCGCGCGGTCGTTATTCAGCACGTAGTAGCCCACTTCGTCCGTAATGCAAGAGATCGGTGGTCCGAAAGTGGCGGCTTCATCGCTCGATATTCGCATCAGCGGACGGCAGTCCTCGTGTGATTGCTTGTTGAGATAAAACAGGGCGATGCGACCGTCGGCCAAGCGTAGCAACGAGACCGACATCGCGTTCTGGCCGCCCTCGTGGCGCACGACGAGCTGATCGTCGCTCCACGATTTGCCTCCGTCCTGCGAAACTCGCATTGCCAAATCCGCCGCCGAATCATCCGCGGTCCCGCCCGTGAACTTCGTATAGATCAGGCACAACCGGCCATCTTGGAGTTCGACGATGTCGCCTTCGGAATTTCGCGGCTGCTCGGCAGTCGGCTCGATGGTCAGCAGTGTGTCCTGTCCATCGGCCACACTTCCGAAGATTACTAACGAAGAAACCAACGCTGCCAAGGCCAGCGGCTTATGATTCATGATCCTATCTCCTGTTGATGATCAACTTGTTGCGGCCTGGAGTGTACCCTCCCGCCTACGGCAGACGCAACATTCCGTGGCGCGAAGGGGGTCGGGAGTCTTTTTCGGCCGAAGTTGTTACCAACTGGAGAAGCGTTTGGCCGAAAAAAACTCCCGACCCTTCGCCTCTGCAAGTACCTGAGCGTGGTCGGTCGGCGAGATAACCAGGCCTTCGCCTTCCGAGTTGGCGGGGCTGTTCAGATGGTTGATGCGAAGCAGCACGTCCAACGGCGAGCAAACGCCCCCACCGTCCTCCTAGAAAATCTGTAGGGAGAACGGGCCCGTACGACGGCCCTCCGAGGCCATGGCTTTTAACATCTTTGGAAACGGGCACAGTACCATCGGCCCGGAGGGTCGCAACAACCTCTGCCGGGGCTGTGAAGCCCCGGAATCATTTGCGATATGTGCTGAAAGCCCCGATCGGGGCGACACACTTCACACCTCACCACCTGTGTCGCCCCTATCGGGGCTTGGCCGAGTTGGGTGTTAGCAACCGGGGCTTTACAGCCCCGGCAAGGGTTGTGTCAGCCCTATCGGGCTTATTCTCCTGGCATAACCACCACTCAATGGTCGTCCTAAACATGTTAAAAGCCCTGGCCCTTCGGGCCGCAAGGCAATGACAGACAACTGGGATGGTCGCGATGTCTCCTAGCGTCAAGTCAACCACACGTTTCCAACTGACCACACCTACTCGACACGTCTGCCTTCCTTCCTTCCTTCCGCGTAAGATCACCGTTAAACTGGACACTTGCAGTTTGGATTTGCAATCGATCTTGGTCCCAGTTCACTTCGATGAGGCAGCAGCGATGACTCAGCAACTAGTCCGACGGCACTTCGCGTTTGCCGTCGTCTGTACCGCGTTGTGGGCCCTTTGTGGAACCGCGGCGACGTGGGCCGCCGAGGATAACTTCTTTGTGGCTCCGGCGGGTAACGACCAGTGGTCGGGGCGGCTGGCCGAACCCAACGCCGCGAAAACGGATGGGCCGTTTGCGTCCGTCAAACGAGCACAAGAAGCGGTTCGCACTCAGAAGCAACAGGAGCCTGCGCGCGACAAACCGATCGTGGTGTCATTACGGGGCGGCACCTATTGGCTGACCGAACCGATTCAGTTCCAGCCCGAAGATTCAGGTTCCACAGCGGCTCCGGTCGTTTATCAGGCGTTTGCCGACGAACGTCCGATTCTGAGTAGTGGGCGAGCCATCACGGGTTGGCAAGTCGATGAGAAAGGACGGTGGGTCGTCGATCTTCCCGAGGTACAGTCAGGTCGGTGGAGTTTCATGCAGTTATTCGTTGACCAGCAGCGGCGCTACCGCCCTCGGTTGCCCAAGCAGGGCTATTACCAGATCGCCAAAGACTGCGAGCCGTCGCCAAAAGCGGCTGGCAAGGGGCATGATCGCTTTGGCTTCTCGCCGGGGCAGATCGATCCCCAGTGGCATGACTTGGACGCCGTGGAAGTCATGGCCTTTCACCAGTGGGCCGGCTCGCGGATGCGGGTGGCGGAAGTCGATCCGCAACAACAAATCGTCACCGTCCAGGGCAATACGACGGGAGACAGTTCCTGGGCACGGCTGAATGCCGGCCATCGCTTCTTCGTCGAGAACGTGCGCGAGGCACTCAGCCAACCCGGCGAGTTCTATCTGGACCGGGCGAGCGGACGTTTGACGTACATTCCGCAACCCGGCGAGTCGCCGGATCGGACGTCGGTTGTCGCCCCCTTGCTGCCGAACTTGCTGCTGATCTCCGGCGACTTGGCCCAGCGCCGTTGGGTCGAACACGTCCAGCTACGCGGCTTGACCTTCGCCCACGCGAACTGGACCACTCCGCCGCAAGGCCAATCGTTTCCTCAAGCGGAGGTGAACTTGGGCGCGGCGGTGGCCGTCCAGGCCGCGCGGAATGTGGTTATCGAAAACTGCGCCGTGCGGCACACCGGCGAATACGCAATGGGCTTTGGAGCTGGCTGTAAACACAATCGCGTGGAGGGCTGCGAGTTGTTCGATCTGGGAGCCGGTGGTATCAAGATTGGCCATGCCCTGGCGACAACTTGGGGCAACACGCTGGCCGCGCCGGCGGATGAAGAAGCGCTCGTGTCGCATCACACGATCCGCAATTGCCTGATCGCTCACGGCGGACGGCTGCATCCCGCCGGTATTGGCATGTGGATCGGCCACTCGCCGCACAACGTCATCGAGCATAACGACATCTACGATTTGTATTACAGCGGTTTCTCTGTGGGCTGGGTCTGGGGCTATGGTCCGAGCCAAGCCCATCACAACGAAATCGCCTTCAACCATGTGCATCACATCGGCCAGGGAGTGCTCAGCGACATGGGTGGCATCTACACCCTGGGTATCTCGCCCGGTACGGTCATTCACGACAACCACTTTCACGATGTCGAGTCGTTCAGCTATGGCGGTTGGGGCTTGTACACCGACGAAGGCTCCTCCGGCATCGTGATGAAGAATAACCTGGTCTACCGTTGCTCGCGGGCCAGTTTCCATCAGCACTACGGCAAAGAGAATCGCATCGAGAACAACATCCTGGCGTTTGCCGACGAGCAGCAGCTCCAACGCACGCGCACGGAACCGCACATCTCGTTCTTCTTCGAGCGAAACCTTGTCTATTGGGACAACGACAATCCTTTGCTGGGCTCGAATTGGTCCGACGACAACTTCCGTATGGACCACAATCTTTATTTCCGTGTGGGCGGCAAGCCGGTGACGTTTCCCGGCGGGCTGACGTTTGAACAATGGCAACAGCAGCGGCATCAGGATCAGCATTCGATCGTGGCCGACCCTGGTTTTGTCGATTCGCAGAAAGACGACTTTCGGCTGAAACCCAACTCGCCCGCGTTGCAGATCGGTTTCGAACCATTTGATCTGTCGCAAGCCGGACGGAAGATTCCCGCCCGGCTGACCACGGACCTGCCGCCGGTGCCCAAGGGGTTCGAGTGAGGAACATCCCGAGTCTTCGCGGCTAGTCGCTACCTTCGAGCGCGACCCACGCACGATTTTGGTAGCTGCAACTGCAACCTGCCGATGCGTCCGGTACGAGAACGAGACCGCCAACCGGCAACGCATTGATCCAGCATCCAGGTCGAATACCGCCATAGCTCTCGGTACCGGCTTCACGCGTGAAATCGTAATACCCGAGTGTGCCCGAACGAAACATCAACAGATTCTTCGATCCAGATAACTGTCCGCAGCCATAAGATTTCGGCGCGTTGAATGGCTTGGCCTCGCCCGAGACTAAGTCGAGTGCCGACGGGTGAGCGATGATCGTGTCGTCGTTGATCAGTGGTCGAGTCCGATAGTTGACTTTCTGGTCCCACTTTTTGTAGCCGACGCTGGCTTGGAAGGCAGCGATTCGACCACCGAGCTCTGACGGCAGCCGAAACGAAGTCGGTTGATAGAACATCAGCAAGACGTCGTGTTGCTGGCTGAATGCGAGAGCCGTGCCAAAGATGTCTTGCTGTTCGTTCCACAAGCGATCGCCTCGCTTGGCATCAAGTGTAATCAGTTCGCCAGTCGGATGCCCGACAGCCGCCTCTTTCGGCTCTTCTCCGCGCCTTGCTGGAGCTCGTGACAAAAGATCGTCAACCGCCAGGGCTCGATCGATGAAGTACACGCGTCCCGCGCCGATGGCAATGGCGTTGTGGCGTACGGATTGCTTGGCGTTGAACTGCCAGAGTAGCTTTTCGGTGGCAAGGTCGTAGGCAAACAGCGATGTCGATTCGGAGAACTGCTGCTGCATGTGATCGTCAGCGCGGAGGTAAGCGTGACGAACGATGTGCGTTTCGTTCGCTGTCGAGCCGAAGAGTATGCCATCTTCGCAGGCGAGGTATCCCCACACGGCGGCCCCGCCGTCAGGATGGTTCGGTGCGTTGAACGTCGCCGTCACTTTGCCGGTTGCCGTCGCGATCCGGAAGCAAGTCGCTTCGTTCCGCAAAAACACACTATCGCCGGCAATGCAGATGTTGCTGCCGGTGACTGCCGTTCCCGCGAGATGGTCCGCGTTGTAAGCACCAAGTACGCCCTGCTGCTCGAATCGCCACAGCGGTCGACCGTTGTAGGCATCGACGGAAATCAGTTCATCGATGCCTTCGGCAAACAATTGGCCCTGATGGAACAGAGGCGAAGGGCCTCGCCCGTGACGTTGTGGCAAGTCCAGATCGACGTCGCGGAACCAGACCGCGGTCAACGGCCCTTTGACGGAATCCGTCGAGCACAACGTGTTCGCGGGGTTCGAATACAGATGAGTCCATTCGCCGGCCCCGTCTAATGCGCCGCGAGTTGCCACCGTCATCGTCCCCGGAGCTCCCAGGCATGCGACTCCGCCAAAGGGTCGTTGCAGTCGAGCTAACTCATCGGCATCGACAACATCTCGACCTTCGCTGATCGAGCGGTTCGCTACCACGAGATTGGCGAAATACTTTGGCAAATGCGCGTCGGCGGGGTCAGCTTGATGCACGGTCACACGCGATCCGTACAACCCGGCTGCATCCAGCTTCCGCCGAGCGGTCTCGACATTCGCCGCATCCGCATCGATGGCGACGACGAACAGATCAGACTGTTTGGCCAGTTCGTAGGCGAGGCTTCCATCGCCACAACCCAAATCGACGCAGTAGCCCGCTGTGATATTCGACCGTTTGAGGATCTCGGCTGCGGCTTGTGCGGTTTGTTCGTTGCGAGCGTAGGCTCCTTCCGCCGTCGGTTTCGCACGATGAACGATCGGCTGGTCCGCGGACTTCGCCGCGTAACAATGAATCGCTCCACTCGCTGTGCTCACGAACAGACGTCCGTTCGACGCAGCCAGTCCATGTACAATGTCGTCGACTTCATCCGACCAAATCATCTCGCCGTTTTTGCGATCGACGGTCACGACTCGACTACCGCCACTCGACACGACCGTGTCCGCGGCAACGATTAACGCCGTTCCCGCCGGAACATTCTTGGCCTGCCAGCGAACTTCGTGAGTCGGGATCGTCACCGAGTTGCCTTTGCGATCTTTCGTCTCCTTCATGACGGGTGCCAACGCTCGCAAGACCTCGCTCGAACCATGCACGATACCGCCGGGAAATGCCGCGACGGTTCCTGCTATTTTATCGCCGAGCAGCGAACCGTCGTCGGTGCGATAGACGTAGCCACCGTTGTAGATCAGATCACCAGCGACGATGGCAGTGGTTCCACCACGACGCGTGTTCTCTTGTAAGTGGTAGTAGTTAAACTCACCTGTCGCTCGCTGAAAGGCGGCGGGGACTGCGCGTCCAGTCGGCACGAACAGTCGATCGGCAGTCGCCAGCAGATAGCCTTGAGCCGACACGCCGCTCTTCGCATTCGCACCGCCATGCGGCTGCGGCATATCGATGCCGCCCGAGCTATCGTTTGTCCACACGACTTCGCCCGAGTCAGGATTCATCGCGCGGATAAAGACGCCTTCCGATTGCCAGATGCCAGCGGCCCAATACAACAGGCCATCGTGAATCACCGGCCCACCACGAGCAGGCCACTTCGAGATCAGTTGTTCGTTGCCAAGCACTCGGTCGTCGGCTGGTCCACCGCGCCAGCGATCGATCAATGTCCCATCGCTCAGCTTCAAACAGTACAAATACCCGTCGTCGCTGACGACAAACAGCCGCTCTTTCCAGACGGTGGGCGCAAAGCGAATCGGTCCACCGGTGAAGAACGACCACTTGAGAGTTCCCGTTGCGGCATCGAGCGCCGTGACCTTCCCATCCGCCGAACTGCCGAAACAGGCCAGTCCCTCCGCGACGACAACTTGATGAGCCCAGTCGAAGCTCATCCGATCATCGCGCGGCCAGGCTGGTTTCGGTGCATGCAGCGGATGCCATGACCATGACCGCGACAGCTCGGTCGGCAAGGCGTCCGTCGTGTATCCACTTCGCGCCGAATCGGCGCGCCAAGTTGGCCAGTCAGCGGCACTCGCCAACTGCGTGACAAAACAGCCAACGGCAAACGCAATGAATAGGTGTCTCATCTGGTCACCTCTTCCGGATCATCCTAATGGCGAACGCACTATATCGTGAGCCGTCGGCGCTAGCCGCGGGCCATACGCACGATCACCGAGAACAACAAAGACCCGACGCTAACTCGTACGGCTCACGATTGCGAAACGGATCCCAGCCTAAACCCAAGTTGGCTCCCAACCTTTTCGATAAGGCTTCGTGACCCACTCCTGGGCCTGCGTGTTGTTGGTGATCTTGAGCGACTTCGCGTCCCAAGCAAGCTCTTGCCCAGGGAATCGAATGCCGATGGTGCCGAGCAACACCGTCTCGGTCAGCGGTCCTGCGTAGTCGAAGTGCGACGTGGTTTTGCCAACTCCTCGACAGGCGTCAGCCCATTGCGTGTAGTGGTCGACGCCTTCGACTACCGGCAACTCCTTCGCGGCGAACTTCTCTTCTGGGAAGAGCGATGGCATGGCCACATGCGGAATGACTAAGGAACCTTTTTCACCGACGAGCACCGAGCCCGCACCGGGCAGCTTGTAACTTGCCGGAACGTCGCCCAGCTTCTCACGTGGCGGCAACACACCCGCGGCGTCGTACCAAGTAACCGGAAGTGTTGGGCCGAGCGTATACTCAGTGCCCGGGAACTCATAATACACCGTCGCTCGATCGGTCCACGATTCGGGAAACAGCGTTGGTGCTTCGGCCTTGAGTTTGGTTGGCGAACCGAGTTTGAGCGATTTGAAAACCGGGTCCAAGATGTGGCAGCCGAAATCTCCGAGTTGCCCAGTGCCGTAGGCTTGCCAGCCACGCCAATTAAACGGATGGTACATGCCAATCTTGTAGGGGCGTTCCGCAGCGACGCCTTGCCACAGATCCCAGCGTACGCTTGCCGGTACGGGATCGCTGCCGTCACGTCTAGGCAGATGCCTTGGCCACGATGGTTGGCCGCCTTGCCACGAATGGACTTCTTTCACTTTGCCAATCATGCCTGCGTGTACCATGTGAACGGTCGTGCGATACGCGGAGTGCGACTGAATTTGGTTGCACATTTGCGTCACGGCTTTGTACTTCGACGCGGCCAACTTCATTTGTCGTGCTTCGTGGACGGAGTGCGTGAGCGGCTTTTGACAGAACACATGTTTTCCCAAATGCATCGCTGCTAATGAAATGGGCGCGTGCATGAAGTCCGGAGTGGATACCAACACGCCCTGGATGTCGCTCGACGCATCCAGCAACTTTCGCCAGTCGTCGTACTGTCGTGCCGAGCTGTACTTCTCAGCCGCTTGTCCAAGATGCTTGGCCGAGCTATCGATATCGCACAGCGCGATGACATCAACATCTGGACTCGCAGCGACCCCGTTCAAGTCGCTCCAACCCTTGCCGCCTGTTCCGATGCTGGCAATTCCCAAGCGGCTGTTGGCCCCGTGGACTCGTGAGTACTGAATAGCCGGTAGCGCCAGCGTGGTTCCAGCGATGACGGTCGACTTAAGAAACGAACGGCGATTCGGGGATGTAACCATGGTGGGATTCCGTTTTGAGGTAGGTGGGAAGTCGGAAGTGGGAAGTAGAGTTGATTCTAATCAATTGCGTTAAGGAGTGCTGGCCAAAATCCGCAAAGTTGTCGTGCAGCCGCTTTTCAAACTGGGCTTTTCAAACTGGGCTTTTCAAACTGGATTGTTGCGGCCCGCGTGATTAAGGAAGTAAACGCGCTGCATGCGAATCTTGCACAACCGAGCACTCAATCGGTTCTGACTGGGAGCATTTTCAAACACCGCTCTTCTCGGATAACGATACCGGAAATCGCTCATCGTTTAAACTGGCCCGGTGCCTCCAGTTAGTTCCGATCGTACACTAACAGGACAGGACAAGTCAGCAGAGTGGCGATACGTTTCAGCGGTCGGTCACCTGTGCGACGACGGTGTGCTTGAGGCTCGACAAAAATGCGATCACGTCGGCCAGATCGGATTCAGTAAGATCCTTCTCCAAGCCGTTGGGCATGATCGAGACGGTGCCGGGGGCAAGTTCGTCGATGTCGGAGCGCGGAATCGCGACCGGATCGCCGGTTTGCTGCTGGAGGAATAACGTGTCGCTTGTTTCGCGCGCGATCAAGCCCGTCAGGACGCGGCCGTCGGCGGTCACCGCCGTGTAGGGTTCATAATCGCGAACGATGGTGGCGGAGGGAAAGACAATCGATTCCAACAGATCGCGAGCCTCGCGATTCGCGCCGATTGTTGTCAAGTCGGGACCGATCTTGCCGCCCTTGTCGCCCACACGGTGGCAGGTCGCACACTTTGATTTCTCGGCGAAGAAAATCTCGCGACCGTGCGCGGCGTCGCCCTTGGCAAGCAGCGGTAACAGCGTGTCGAGCTTCGCCAGCTTCTGCTGCTCGGCTTGCCGGACGCGGTCGAGGAGCTTGTTGGCCGTGGGCAGCAATTCAGCCGGATAACGCAGGATCACGTCCGAGAACTGATGCGGAGCCAGGCTGGTCAAGCTACGAGCGTCTGCCATCGCAGCCAGCACGGCTGAGGCGACTTCTGCGTCGTTAGAACGCTCGAAGGTCCGCAGCAATTCCTGCAATTGTGACGGAGACGCCTGCGTCAAGTGCGTGGCGACGCGGAGTAGTTGCGGCTTGCCGAGCGACGAGGCACCGATCTTCTGAGCAGCCCGCAAGGCGTCGCTCGGTCCTCCCGTCTTGAGCAGTTCTAGCAGCAAGTCGAGCGAGGCATCGGTCAAACTGCCGCGCCGCCCTGACGCGACCTCCAGCGCCGTGACGCGCAACAATACCGGCTGCGCGGTGTCCGCTCCCAGCTTTTCCAAACGTTCTCGGAAGTGATCGGACTTGATCGCGCCGAGTGCGGCGAGTGCCTGTTCGATCGTCTGAGGCTCGTTGCTACCAAGCCGTTGTTCCAAGGGCGCAACCCAACTCGCGTGCAGCGGCACGGCCTGACCGTCGGCGATGGCGGACAGCAACAAGTCGTGAATCTCGCTTTCCATTTTCGGATCGACGAGCCAGCGACCGACGAGCGCCGCGACCGAGTCATCGGCGAGCGACTTCGTCGTCAACTTGCGAATCACGGCGTGGTTCTCGTCGTTCGAGCGGGCATGCTCCAGCAGCCGTGCGATCACGTCCGCCGAACGGCTCGACCACTCGGCGTGCCGGCTGAAAACGTTTGCCGCCGCGCGCTGCAACTCCGCATCCTCGGCGGCCACCAACGGCACAACATCGTCTACGACGAGATTGCCGCCGTCCATCTGATCAAGTGCGACCAGCGCACCGCGCTGCGTGTTGGGGCTCTTGCCGGCCAGCCCCTCGCGTGTTGCCGCGGGATCTTTGATCTCGATCAACGCGTAGACCAGCGTGTGTTCCTCGGTACGGTCCATGTCGCGTCCCAAGGCTGCGAGCAGGGCGGGAACAGCCCTGGCATCACCGATCCGACCGAGTGCCGTGGCGGCTTCGCGGCGGATGGCCGGTTCGTCTTGTTGAACGAGTTCCAACAGCCGGTTCATGGCGGCGGGATCGGGATAGGTCGCGAGGCTGCGGCAAGCGGTTTGTCGAACACTTGGATCGCGATCTTCGAGAGCCACGCGGATCGCGGACTGAATGGACGGACTGGAAGTCGGTCCTACGATTCGTGTCAGCGCCCATACTGCGTCTCGACGTTCGGAAACGTTACCGTGTTGGAGCGATTGTTGCAGCGCGGGCACAATTGACTCGCCACGTTTCGCGCATTCCGCGATGGCCCGTTCGCGGACGGCGAACCGCGCGTCGCCCAACAGTGCGACGAGCTGCGTGTTGGTTAATGCTGCCCAGTCGATGTGGTTGCCGCGTGGGTCGGCTGGCGTCGTCATTCCTTGGCGTTTCACACGATAGATCGCGCCCAACACATCCGGCTTGGCAAACTGCGACGTGGGACAGCCGCGATAGAACCAGCCACCGGTATCGACGATCAACAAACTGCCGTCGGCGTCTTCGGCCACGTCGGTCGGATGGAACTCGCGGTTCGCACAGGAAAGGAACTCGCGTTGCGTCGCGCGGAACGATGCACCGTCGCGCTCCAATTCGACGCGCACGACCTTGCCGCTGTTGAAAAACGTGGCGAAGAAGTTGTCTCGCCAGCGGTCGTCCAGCGCGCCGCTACGATAGCGCTGCGTCCCCGAGATCGCCACATGTCCAAAGCGATGAACCGGCCCCAGCACATCGCCAGTGACTTTCAACTCCGAGAGAGCCTTCTCGCGATGCGGATACGCTCCGCCATACAACCAATGCACGAGGCAATCGACTCGCGGCCGCGTGTAGAAAATGTTGACCGTTCCCAGCATCTCGCCTTCGTCGGTGAAGTCGACTTCGACCGGATTGTCCATGCCACCGCCGCAGTGAATGCGGACATCGGCACCGTCGGGCAAGCACGAGAAGATGTACGAGCCTTCGCGTTTACTCGTGACTTGCCCGCGTTCGTCCGTGAACTCGTGGCCATGATAGCCATCGCACCAGTACAGCCGCCCGTCGGGACCGGGAATGCAACCGTGGATGCTGGCGGCGTTGCCCGTGTAGCCAAACTTGTTGACGATCGCGTCCCGCTTGTCGGCCACTCCATCGCCATCCGTATCTTCCAGCCGCCAGATGCTCGGCGGCGATGCCACATACAGCGCTCCGTCGTGCCACGCTCCGCCCATTGGAAATGTCATCTTGTCGGCGAACACGGTACTCTTGTCGAACCGCCCGTCGTGGTCGGTGTCTTCCAACATTCGAACGGAGTTGGGCAGTTGTTCTTCCAACTCCTGGGCACTCAGGTTGAGGCCGGCATTCTCGCTGACGAACAATCGCCCGCGATCATCGAACGAGGCGAAGGTCGGATGCGCCACCAGCGGCGGACCGGCAGCGAGTTCCACGGTAAAACCCTCCGGCACGTTGATCACTTGCGGAGTGAAACCGACCGTCGGCGAAGGCTCGACGGGATCGGCCGCTTCGAGGCTTACGGGAACAACGATCGCAACCGTGAAGATCGCCACGAGAGTTCGGATGCATGCTGTAACGTTCATGGAAATAGGTCTCTGATTTTTTGCCGTTCGATCCAGTAACTAAATAGTTCACCTTATTGTGCGCCGGTTTGGTCGCCGAC
>CAUJKL010000660.1 GCA_963204995.1 Planctomycetota bacterium
GACTGGATTGCGTTTGCTCCAACGCCACAATCGCTCGCGCCGCGAGACAGGTCGCGATAAAATCGGTTCGCCGGCGAGATATCGCCTGAGTTCGTCGGCCAATTCCGCAGCGCTCGAAAATCGCTTCGACTTCTCCTTTTCAAGACACTTCAAACAGATCGTCTCCAGGTCAGCTGGTACAAGGGCGTTCAGCTTGCGCGGGCTTGGTGCCTCATCATGGATCACCTGATGCAGCAACATCCGAAGTGCACCGCGGAAGGGACGCTCGCCGGTCATTAGTTCAAACAGAATGACTCCCAGCGAGTAGACGTCCGATCGGCGGTCCGCGTGGTGGGCTTCGCCTTGAGCTTGTTCGGGTGACATATATGCGGGCGTGCCAAGAATCTTGCCCTCCGCCGTCATCGTGACTTCACCGACTTCGCGTTTGGCTAGGCCGAAGTCCATGATGTGCGGTTCGCCGTCGCGATCCATCATGATGTTGGAAGGTTTCAAATCGCGATGCACGACACCCGACTCGTGGGCATGGTGCAAGGCGTCAGCGAGTTTGGCGCAAAGCTCGGCGGTCTGGCGCAGTGTCGGCCTCGTCCCAGTCAGCCACTCCGCGATGTCCATTCCGTCGACAAAGTCGCTAACGATGTAGACCGTTCCGTGTTCGCGGCCCACTTCGTGGATGCCAACGATGTTGGGATGTTTAATCTGTGCTGCGGCGCGTGCTTCCCGAAAGAACAGCTCGGTTTCCTCGGGCCCTAGTTGATCCCGACGGGGGATTTTGATGGCGACCACACGGTCCAATTCCGAGTCAGTTCCTCGATAAACGTTTCCGAATGCACCGCTGCCGAGGAACTTGTCGATGCGAAAGCGGCCAATTGTTTCGGGAAGAGACTGCGAAGCGGATTGCCTGCGTGAGCGTCGCGATCCATTTCCGGAGTCATCGCCAGCGTTCGCCGTGTCGTGTGCGCTGGGCGGTGAATAAGCCTTGGTTTCGCCCTCCGCCCCGTCACTCATTCGAAACATGACGGAATCGAAGGCCGCTTCGACCGGGTCGGCATCCGACGGAAAGCGACTCAGATAGTCAGTCTTCTCTGGCCTAGTTCCAGAACGCAGCAGGAACTCAATCTCGATTTCCACGAGAGCCTGAAGCAGCTGGCGTCTCTCGGCACCCTGGCTTGAGGCGAGAAACGTTTCCACGGTTGGATGTTCGCCAAGTCGAAGTGCGGCTTCAAAGGAATCGCACAAGCTGTCGATGCGTTGTTCCGCTTCCAATGTCAGTTCGGGTTCGGACAAGGCATTCACGCTTTCGAATGTTCATCCCAGATGCGCCGGACCAGCCGGAGTTTTCTCTCGATCGTACTGAGGCTGCAGGCAATTTGCCGAGAAATCTCATCGTTCGTGTGCCCGGCTAATTTGAGCAAGACAACGTCGCGACAGCTTGGATCGAGCTGTTCCAGAAGTTCCTCGCAAATCAGGTCGAATTCTTGCTCCGGGATTTGCTGGACGGCTTGATCCAGCAAAAACGGTTCGGTTGGCAAGCCCGCCACTGACGATTCGCCATGCACACGGCCTCCACCTCGCTTCGCGGCATTTTCTCGCTCTTGGTGCTTGAGTGCTTTGCAAACCGTAATGACACCGAGGATTCTCCACAAGTCGTCACGATTCGCATCTTCCGGGAAATCTCCGCGTTCGACTCGTTGCCAAAAACTCGCAAAGGCACTTTGCGCCGCATCGTCAGCATCGCTCATCCGTTGATTTCGACCGGCCAGCGTCTTTCGCGCAAGCCCTTCCACGCGGTGTCCGAAGTGCCGCCACAGCTTGGCGGCGGCATCTCGGTCGCCGTCGCATAGACGTTGATAAAACAGCGTCACAGACTCGTCGTGATCGCTCGCCACGATTGCCTCTCGACTGGAAGTCTCCCGAAACGCACTGCGATTGGCCTTTATCTGAACGCAACCGTAATTCGAAGTCAACCTTCTCTAGGGACAGCCGGTCCCGTCTGCGTCTGAAATTCTCGGCGTTGCCAGCTCTTTCTTCGTTTTTCGTGAAGGGTTCCGGCGACGATTCGGAATTCACTAAATAGGACAGAACTTCCTCGTCTCGATTCCCTGATGCCGAAGGAGCGAATCATGCTCAATCAAAGTTTAAGTTTGAGCGTTAGTACCGGGCGGCGTTCGATATTGTGCGTAGTACGGACGTCTTGTCCTTCAGGCTACGGGGCGGGCGAGGCGTCCGACCTACAAGACCAATGGACGCGACGAATTGAGCGGTATCGGCACACTGCGAGTCGCGCTTCTTTTCGGCTTCTATTAATCGCCGTGACCACACTGCCCGTAGTGCTTGCTCCTGATCGAACCGCTGGGCGAGTGTGGGGAGCTGAACCGCCAACCCTCACGCACACCGAGAAACGGATCGTCAGAAAGTTTGAAAAGGAGCTAACAACTCGCCTCAACTCGAAGGACAACCCAGGAGATCAAAACACCTGGTACGTGATCGTCTTCACAGATACCGCTTTGGGAACTAGGCAGTCACGATCCGTGTCCGGCGACTACCTCACAATTACACGTGAGATGCAAGTGCGAGGCAATAGTGCGGCGAAGATAGCACAAGGCCGCGAAGCAGCGGCGCTGTTGCTCGCTCAGTACTATTATGCTGAAAACTCGGCGGCGACAAAACTACGGCCAACCGTTCGTGGGACGACGGACTGGGCGAGAGTAGCCGGCGCAAAACGCTGGCAGTACCGAGCGTTCATGGAGGAAGAGGAGGCTCAGGACTTCTTCAACCGCGTTGATCTTAAGTGACAACGCGGTTGATCTCGTATAGCCGCGAGAGGTTCGGTTAGTCATTCAAACAGAACCACGGACATCGAAGGGAGTGCGTTGGACAACTGGCGAGACATTGGAGGTCGGAAGGATTAGACTGGTCTATGAAAGGTACGGATATGTTCGGACGTCGCATTAAACGAAAGAAGCGTACACGCATGCGGCATAAGACCGCCGTTCGGCGACGTCTGTTGCTGGAATCGCTTGAAGAGCGGACGCTGCTGGCTGCCGTCCCGTTTGGTGCCGAGCCGGACGATGGCAGCGAATACATGCTTGGCGATGTTTATGTCACGGTCGTCTTCTTGGAATCGGACGGCACGGTCGATCCGAATCTCGAAAACTGGACGGCGGCACAGAAGGAGGGTGTGAAGCAGAAGATCCTTGATGGTTTGACATGGTGGGAAGAAATGCTATCCCTGCAAACCAACCGCCATTCTCTTGATTTCATCGTCGACTTCACGTACGCGGATAACCCGCTTGCGATTCCCTACGAGCCGATTACTCGCCCGGTGGCCGATGCAGAGCTTTGGATGAACGTATTCCTTCATACGGTTGGAGTTAATACCGACACGAGCACGACTGCCGGCCTGAAGTCGTTCAACCATGCACAACGAATTCGGTGGGAAACAGATTGGGCATTTACTGTTTTCGTTGTCAATACGGCGAACGACGAAGACAAGCTCTATGCCGATGGGGTCGGCGCTGGGTATGCATACCCAGGTGGACCGGCAGTTGTAATCAAGGCAGAGCAAGGTAAGGAGTTAATCGCTCACGAAGTCGGGCATGTCTTCTACGCGTTGGATGAGGTGCAGGGCGCTTCGTACAACCGGTATCGAGGGTACTACAACACTCAAAACCTAAATGGGTTTGATGGTCACCCCGCGCCAGAGACACGAGTGCCGAGCATCATGGATAGTCCCACGAAGTACGCGGCGTTTGCGAGCCACATCTCATCCCCTACATCGCTTGAGATGATCGGCTGGAAAGACTCCGACGGTGATGGCATATTTGATGTTCTGGACGTTCCGCTCACGCTAACAGGTGCCGGCAGCTTTGATCCACTCACGCGACGCTTCGAGTTCGAGGGCGATTCCTCGGTGCAAGCACTGCCGAATCTCAACCCAGCAGGGTTGGGCAACGACATCACGATCAACACAGTCAGTCGAGCTCAATATCGCATCGATGGCGGAGCGTGGATTGACGCAGCGACGTATGACACTTCGACCGCCACGATCAGTTTGAGCATCGGGCCACTGTCGCCGGGGTATCACGACATTGAAATACGCACCGTTGCGGACGCGAGCGGCGTCACGTCGGCGGTGTTTCGAGGCAACACGGATCGTTCCGCCGCCACACTCGTCGACGGCCTCAACGGCTTCGCCTGGAATGACCGTGACGGCGATGGAACGTGGGACGCTGGCGAAGAAGGGCTGGCGGACCAGAGCATGCGATTGCTTGACACGAGCCTGGCACCTGTCCTGGATGTGACCACGATTGAACCGGATGACTTTGCACATGGCGCGTCGCTGAATCAGGTCGCACCATTGGCGACTCTGACCGCGATTGGCAGTGATGTCGTCGACACTTCTGTAACCGGCCGAACGCGCAGTCCCGCGTCAACCGGTACGCGAGTGTTCAATCACCTTCTCACTGGCGGCTGGAATTCGACGTGGAACAGCGGCACTCGCCGTTTGAGAATCGATTTCACCGAGCCAATGCGAACCGTGAGCATCGACGCGTTGAGCGTCAGTTCGGCGGCGCGCGGCCGCTTGGAGGTTTACAATGCCAGCGGCAACTTGCTGGAGACTTACATCACTGCCAATCTTGCCTCTGGTGTCTTCGAGAAAATGACTGTCGCCAGGACCAGCACCGACATCGCTTATGCAATCGTCGGCGCGGACGGCGGCCAGTCGATCCGGCTCGATAACCTCTCGTTTGCCAAAGAGAAAACGGCAGTGACCGGTCGCTTCGGCAACTATGCCTTTGGCGATGTGAGTCCGGGCACTTACATCGTCACACAACAACCGGCACCGCTGACGACATTTACGTCGCCAGTGAATGGTACAAGACAAGTCAGCGTTGCCGCCGGACAAGCGGTCAGCGGCGTTGATTTTGGAAGTCAATTCGCTAATTCGCTGCTGCTGCAATTGACCGTCGCGTCGGTTGTGGAGAATGCCGGCAGCCAAGCGACAACCGGACGTGTGACCCGAACCACAACGGCGCTGTCGACACCGCTTACCGTGAATCTCACTAGCAGTGATCTCAGTGAAGCGACAGTTCCGACAACGGTAACGATTCCAGCGAATCAGGCGTCCGCCACGTTCGCCATAAGAGCAGTCGACGATCAACTGTTAGATGGAACGCAGATAGTGGTGATCACGGCGTCCGCAACAGGTTTCGCGCCCCATAGCCAAGCTCTCAGCGTGACGGACTATGAAACTTTGACGATTTCGCTAACGGCATCGTCCATCCCGGAAAACGCTGGCACGGCGACCGGCACCGTCACTCGCAGCAACGCAGATATCGCGGCACTGCTGACCGTCACTCTGAACAGCGGTGACAATACTGAATTAAGCGTTCCCAACTCGATAACGATCGCGGCAGGGCAAACGTCAGCGACGTTTACCATAGCTGCCGTAGATGACACATTGCTCGACGGTTCCCAGATCGCGACCGTCACGGCGTCGGCTGCGGGCTATACCGCCGGGACCGGCACACTCACCGTAAACGATCACGAAACTCTGGCAATCATCATCGCCGACGATGTCATCGACGAAAACGCTGGAACGGTCGCTACCACTGCGATCGTGACGCGAAGCAATACAGATATCGCCACCGCTCTAACAGTTACTTTGACGAGCAACGATCCGACTGAACTCACCGTGCCGGTCACCGTTGAAATCGCCGCCGGGAGTTCGTTCGCGCAAGTATCTCTTGATGCTGTCGACGATTTCCTCCGCGACGATCCGCAAACGGTGAGTGTGACCGCGAGTGCGGACGGATATGTGTCTGGTAGCGATCGTGTTATAGTCAGACACGTCAATCATGCGCCTCAGTTGGCCCCGTCATCACCTCAGTTGGGGACGGTAGGAGAAGACGAAAGCTTCGAAGCTGCCATTCAAACATTCGTGACGGGAATTGACGATCGGGATTTGGGAGACAGCGTTGGCGGAATCGCAGTCCTTTCCGCCCAGGGAATTGGAACGTGGTACTTCTCGACCGGCGGACAAGCCTTCGCGGTGATGACGGCTGTGGATGAAGACTCCGCGTTGCTCTTACCACCGGACGCTCGCGTGCAGTTCGTTCCCGCAACTGATAATGGTGAGGTCGCTTCGCTGACTTATCGAGCCTGGGATGCGACGAGTGGCTCTCCCGGAGGCAGAGCAGACGCCCGTAACCACGGTGGTATCTCGCCTTTCAGTGCGGCAATCGATACGGCGAGTTTAACTGTTGGGAACAAGAACGACGCGCCAACGTCCATCACCATTAACAGCTTAAGTGTTGTGGAAAATCAGCCGGGAGCGGTCATTGGCACTGTGTTCGTGTCCGACCCCGACGCGGACGATACGCACACGTTCACCATCTCCGATGATCGCTTCGAGGTTGTGAACGCGCAACTCAAATTGAAACCGGACAAGCTGCTCGACCACGAGATTGATTCGACCATCGAAATCGACCTGACGGCGACCGATAATGGCGCACCGCCGCTGGGATTGACACAGAGCTTTGTGATTAGCGTTTTAGATGTCAATGAGTTCGCACCGGCGCTCCGTCTCGCGACGCTGTCCGTCAATGAAAACGCGGCGAATGGAACCTTGGTCGGAACGCTCCAGGCTACCGATGCTGATGCCTCTCAGACCGTCCAGTTCGAACTGGTGGGAGCCTCCGCCTTCTCCATTGATTCAGCTTCGGGAGAGATTCGGGTTACTGACACAACACAACTCGACCATGAGGCCAGCGAGCAGCTTTCCATTTCGGTCAAAGTCACAGACAATGGAACTCCTGCCATGTCGACGACCGTCGACGTGTCGATCGCCATCAACGATGTGAATGAGTTCACTCCGATGATTGCCGAAAGCTTGCTTCGGATCGCAGAGAATGCACCTAACGGCACCAGCGTCGGCCTCGTTTCCGGCGTCGATCAAGATGTCCGCCAGCACTTGTCATATCGGATCACTGGAGCAAGTATCGCGAACGCTTTCACAATCGTGGCCGATACTGGCGAACTGATCGTGAATGATGAGACGCTCCTGGACCACGAAGCTCGCACCGAAGTTTCGTTAATTGTCGAGGTTCAAGACAGTGGATCGCCGCCGCGTTCGAGCACGGCTGTCATTACGGTTGAAATCGAAGACGCTAACGAGTTTTCACCGTCGATCGAGGATCAGAGCTTTACGATCGACGAGAATTCTCCAGCGGGTGTTTCCGTCGGTCTGGTGCGCGCCCATGATCAGGATCGTTCCCAAATCCTCCGTTACGCCATACTCGCTACGACCGTGAACGAGGCCTTCACGCTCAACTCGTCAACTGGCGAGATTGTTGTAAACACAGCTCAACTCGATCATGAAACCACTCCTCGACATCAGTTGATTATCGAGGTGGCCGACAATGGAGTGCCAATTCGCAGCCAACTCGCGACGGTCACAATCGACGTCCGTGATCTGAACGAATTCCCGCCAACACTCTCGGATCAAGGTTTTGCGATTGATGAGAATAGCTCAAATGGAAGCGCTGTTGGCAGAGTCTTTGCCAGCGACGCCGACACATCACAGGCGCTGTCGTACGCGATCGCAGCTGGCAATGCGGACGGCGCGTTTGCGATTGACGAATCGACTGGGGAGCTGACGGTCGCCGATAACAGCCAGCTCGATTATGAAATCACTCCGCAGCGATCGCTTCAGGTAACGGTCACCGATTCAGGCTCGCCCGCGCGTTCGGCGACCGGGACGATCGTCGTCGGATTGTCCGATGTCAACGAAGCTCCACAACTCGACTCGCAACTCGTCGACCAGGCGATTGGCGCCAATGTCTTGTTCGACTTCGAGTTGCCGGAAAACGCCTTTGTCGACCCGGACGCGGGAGACTCTCTGCGTTACGCGGCACAACTGGCCGATGGCTCCGCACTCCCAAGTTGGCTTTCCTTCGATACGTCGCTACGCCAGTTCAGCGGGGCCGCATCTGATGCCGAACTCGGAACACTGGAACTCCGCGTTACGGCAAGTGATCGCGGTAGTCCTTCGCTGACGGCGTCACAGTCGTTTCGACTCACGATTACCGCCAATCCGTACCCGTGGCACAACACATCCGAGCCTCGCGACGTAAACCGCGATGGCACGATTGCGCCGGTCGACGCCTTGATCGTTATCAACGAACTCAACTCACCCAAGATCTCGCGAATTGGAAGCCAGTTGCCGCTTCCCTACCATCCGTCGCTGTTTCCCTTGGATGTCAACGCGGATGGGGCTGTCACTCCAATCGACGCGCTGATCGTAATCAATTACCTCAATCAAGCAGTCACGGAGCGCGAATTCAGCTTTGTCGCTGAGCGGGTACAGGGATTGGAGTTGCAGTTCGAAACCCGACATCGGGAGAACGATGTCGTGGCCCAGATCCGTCCGCTTGCAATCGCGACGCCACGATTTGGTGTCATCCCGACCACTCAGCATACTCCGTCAACGCCCCTAATCAATCGTTCCAAGGCCAAGGTCGAGGACCGAATCGACGAGTCCTGGTTGGAGGAACTCGCGTTCGATGTAGCCGCCTCATGCAGAGATGGCCTGCACTATCGACGCCGTTGACGAAGTATTTGGAGTTGCTGGATTGGGACCGATCGACGACCGCGTTCGGGCAAGCGAGGCACGAGTCCAGCGGAGTTGGCTCCGATCTAGAAACAGTTGGGATTTAGATGCCGTCGGTTGGTGCGATTTAGTGCAGAAGTTCGGCAAGTTGTTCAAACGAGCAGCAGACGCGGCAGAGAGCTTGTCGATGGAAGCGGCTAAGGCGAGCTATCGCTCGCCTAGAAAACACGCTAAAGCATGGACTCCAGCAACTTACATCGATTTTGTGACAACCTCTCCGTGGCGTTCGCGCAGCGTGGCCAGGTAGGCGACCAAGTCGAGTAGCTCCGGTTCTGACATGGTCAAGTCGAGTGATTCCGGCATGAGGGATCGATTCATCTGTCGTCGCTGCTCGACATTCTCCAGCGCCACTCGATCTGTCGTTCCGGTGGGCGAGGTGACGACCAGTTCGTCCCCATCGCGAGCAACTCCGCCCACGAGCATTCGTCCGTCCTGCGTGACGATCAGCTCTAGCATGAAGCCCGTCTTGATTGTCTTGCTGGGATACAAGATCGAGTCGATCAGATATTCGACTGTGTTTGTGGCGGCCACTCCGTCGAGAGGCGGGCCGCTGAGTTCTGCTTGTCCACCGGAGCGGTGGCAACGCGAACAGACTTGACTGCGAAACACCAACCGTCCCAACAACGGGTCACCCCGCTGTTGCCGCTCGAGCAATCGAGCCCGCAAGTCTTCCTTTCGCCGCGCCGCCACGGGATCGTCTTCCTGGGCGTAGAGCTGAGCCAAGATCGCCTGAGAACCGGTGGAGATTGCCAGAAACTGCTCGCGAGTTTTCAGCGCGGCTTGATACTCCGCGCCTCGATCAGCGAGTCGAGACTCCACCTTCTCGATCAACTCGGTGACGGCAGGTTGGTCGACGTGGTTTCGCAAGCAACGCAAAGCAACCAAAGCGACTTCTCGCGATGGCGATGCGAGCAGTTCTTGCCATGCCCGACTCGGAAGCTGTTGTTCAATCTGCGCGAGACTGACGATCGTTTCGAGTCGCTGCTCCAGCGGTGCGGCATTGTCGCCGACCAGCTGCCAACACAATTCGATGCAGACCTGATTGGCGACACCGATCGTCGTGAGCACGTGGTGCGTTTCGGCGCGGACCTCTGAATCCTCGTCTCGCATGAGTCGGCCGAGGAGTACGAACATGTCAGGTTGTAGTTGGTCCAGCGCCAAGATCGCCAACGTACCGAGTTTTTCGTCGCGCGTGACGAGCGGAACTTCGTTGTTCGCCACGCGATGCCAGAAGCGGTTCAGTGTGTCACCCGAAGCGACTGTGGAGGACAGCTTCAAACGACGCAGAACGGCCACGCCGCGAATCGTTTCCTGGGCCGAAAGATCGCGTTTCAAGGCCGCGATGACCGGTTGTTCGAAGCTCGGGTGAGGCCAACGCTCCACCACGGCGAGCAATTCCACCAGCGGAGAATTCCCCGGTTGTGAAATCAATCCGACGAGCGCCGCGCGGGCGGCTTCTTTGCGTACGCCTTCGTGGAAGGCTTCATCCAACGCGATCAGGCCGGCCAAACGGACCTCGGCATCGACGTCGGTGACTAGGTTTTCAAAGTCGGCTTGCTCTCCTAGCCTCGCAACTTCGAGCGCGGCTCGGTAACGAAGGCGCGGAGACTTGGCCGCTCCCGCTCGAAGCGACTTGGCCACGGCACTCAACCGCTCCGCTGGCGCGGACAGTCCGACCGCCGCTTCCAAACGTACTGCGGGATCGGGGTCATCGACCAATTCTTCCAGCGCCGCTGAGTGTGCGTCTCGCTCGCGCAGCAGTTGAATCGCCAATCGCCGCACACGCCAGTCCGGATGTTGCAACCCTCGCTGCATGATCGACGCAGCGTTCGACCAGGCGCTTTGCCGCAGTGTCCACAGCGACTCGGCCGCGGCCAAGGCGTCGGGCTCGGCAAGCTGTTGGGCGAGTTTCTCCGCGGCGGCCGGCCCCTCCGCTAACAACGCTTCCCTGGTGCGCTGACGCGTCAGATGATGTCGGCTGGCCAAACCAGCATTCGCTGCCACCTCATTTGTGGATGGCTGCAAGGCACCCTCTTCGCCAACGTACGAAATCTTGTACAAGCGGCCGGTGAGATCGTTCTCGTCATCCATCCCGTACCAGTCGAGCAAGTACAGGTTGCCATCGGGTGCCAGGGCAATCTGTGTGGGCCGGAAACGTGGGTCGGTAGTCGTCAGGAATGGTTCCGTCTTGACGAGCTCTCCGCGCTGATCGACGACGTGCCGCAGGATGACATGGTTGGCCGACGGGAAGCCGTGAACGCCCCAGTTGGAAACAAGGAGGTTGCCCCAATACTCATCGGGAAAGGCCGAGGAGTAGTAGGCCAACACCGTCGTGTGCGCCCCAGGAGGATTCTCCCACACGGGCGGAGCCAGCGGATGCTTCCCGGCCAGCCACGGCCAATCGACCGCGCGTGTCTGAAAGTGGTAGTCGCCGCCAGCAATCGCATGGATCAAACGGTTGGGGTTTCCCTCGCCGTTGGACAACACCCACATCCGGCCGAAGGGATCGATGTCGAACGAAAACGGTGCCCGCATGCCTTGAACGAGCAGTTCGATATCGGAACCATCCGGCTTGAACCGAAAGACCGCACCCGTGCTGCCGCGCACGGCAACCTTGTTGTTGGGCCCGGACAGCTTGGTGGGATGATCGCCGACGCAAAGATAGACCAGTCCGTCCGGTCCGAACGCAACGCGGTACATGCCGAACGGATTCCACGGCGTCTCGGCATCTTGCACAATGGTCTGCCGCTGGCCCGCCTGGCCGTCCTCGTCCAACTCGGCGGTGAAAACGTGATTAAGATTTGTCGCCCACAACCGGCCATCGCGAACGGCCAAGCCCATGACGGGATCGGCAAAGCCAGAGGCCACTTCGGGTCTCCGCGCGACACGACCATCCGTATTCAACTCGAGTCGGACAACCGGGTTCGACGGCGACTCGACCGGAGCGCCCTTGGCTCCGTAACGATAAGTATGAGCCAGGCTGACGTAGATGCGGCCCTGTTCGTCCAACGCCATGGTCATCGGGTTGACCAAGTCGGGTTCGGCCGCGACGAGCTGGATCACGAAACCCTCGGGCAGGCTGAACGTGGCGAGGGCTGCGGTCGGAGAGAGCGCGGGATGCGTTTCCGGTGCCGTCGGTGGTGCGGCATGAATGGCAACACAACAGCTCGATGAAGCGACGACCAGTAGCGTCCACAGCAGAACGATCTTGATTGGACTTCGCATGGTTTGCCATCGAGTTGGTTATGGAGGGAAGTAGCTGACCAGATCGTATTTGAGCAACGCCTCGCCGTTGATATTGACCGTCCAGGTTCATCCGCCGGACAAAACAACTGGCTTGGAAGAAACCGGTCGCCCATCACGGATCGACGCTGGCCGCCCAAGCACACCCCCGGCGAATCAACGCGGCTGTGCCGGGCGTTCGGATCGCGCGCTCGTCGTGGCCTAACGGTGTGTGGAAGACGCGTCCTTTGCCGTACTGAAATGTAAAAGCCATGGGATGGTCTTTGCCGGTTACTTTCGATCGGGCGAAGGCCAGCAGTTGTACGGGCCGCTCGCCGACCAACCCGATGTACAACTCGTCATCCGTTTGAAAGTCGCTCATTCCCCGCGTGATGGGATGTTCTTCCTTGGTGAACTCGACGGTGAACAGCCCGCGCGGATCGTGCGTATTCACGCCGTCCCACACTTTGCCCACCAGGTTGCGAAACTCGGGCCAATCCCCAAACGCACCACAAGCAAAATGCAAAGCCACCAATCCTCCGCCCTGTTCGACGAACTTGGACAAGTTGGCTCGCACCTGTTGTTCTTGAGCGAGCGGCTTGTCGTTGCGGAAATGCAGAAACACGACATCGATATCGAAGAGCTCCGCGGAAGCCAAGAGATTAGGATCCTTGACGACGCGCACGGCGAATTGCTTGTCTTTCTCCAAGAGTTCGCAGAGTGTCGGCGTGGTCTTGGTCCAATCATGAGCCGGGTGATCGACCCCCGTGACCAGCAGTACTTGGATCGGCTTCACTTCTTCGCTGAACGCCATGGCGGCTAACGCTGTGATCGCAGTCAGCGTCATTACCAAGGTTCGCATGGCAGGATCTCCAGGGTCAGACCAATAGGCCACGAAGGAATTCGATGCTCTGGCGGATGTTGTCATCCGATCCGTAGCACTCGACCGACAACACGCCGCTCCAGTCGGTTTCCTTCAGATACTCGACGCAACGACGGATGTTCTCGGCATTCTCACCGCCGCCGATCAGCACCTCGCTGCAAGCAATCCCCGTCTCTTCACCGCGGGCTGCCGCGGTCAGTTCCGGACTGACGTCCTTGATGTGAGCGTGCGACAGGTATTTCCGAAAATGCTGCAAGTACTCGAGCGGATCATTGCCCGAGATGAACGAGTTTCCCGTGTCGAAATTGAGTCGCAGATATTCAGAATCGAAGTGCGTGAACAAGCGATCCAGAAACTCGGCGTTGTTCGTATAGGGCCCGTGCGTTTCAACGTTGATGATGACATCGTAGTCCTCGGCCCAGGAGAGGCATTGCTTGTAGTTCTCGCAGGTGATGCGAAAAACCTCTTCATCACTATAGCCCTCGGGCTTGGTCGCTCCGTCGGTCGTATCGACAATGGGGCAACCGATCTCAGCGGCAAACCGAATCGCCTGCTGAACGTATTGCACTCCGAAGGTCGAACCCTCGGGACCCATCATCGGAAACGCGCCGTCGATCTGCGAAACTTTCAAGCCGTTTTCGTCGAGATAGCGTTTCAGCGCCCGGGGATTCGATTGCAGCGAGACCGATGGATCGTATCCCAGACCGTGGATGAAATACTGGCCGTGGATCACTCCAAACTCAATGTGCGACAGCCCGTATTTGACCGCCGATTCCACAGCACTTCGCAGATTGCCGCTCAACACGCGCCAGTTGTCGGTATGCATTCCCAGTTCGATCATCGACGTTCTCCATCTGAGGCACAACCTCGGTGGACGTTCCATTTCGAGCAACGTGGCATCGAAACGTCTTCACGCCCCGATATGACTCAGCTATCGATACCTATTAAAGTTGCGCTATGTTATCAACTTTAATGCCGGGTTTCAACTTATGTGAGAAGAGGGTAGTGGTACGCAGTACCCTGTAGAAACTCGGCTGTTTCGAGAAAGCCGAATTTCTGTTGGCCGAAGACTGGAATTTGGGGCCAAAGAATCATTCCTCGTTTTCGGTTTGTGGCG
>CAUJKL010000661.1 GCA_963204995.1 Planctomycetota bacterium
AGGAGGGGGTCGGATGCGTCAGTGGCTGATCCAATTCGCGTGCGCCAACTGCTGCCTGCTGATGCTCGCAATTACTGTCCGTGCCGCAGACGAGGCATCTGTACAACAAGGCTTGTTCGAAAGTAAATCGCAACCCCCGAATCCTCCTTCCAGAACGCTGGAGGTTGGCGAAGTGACCTTTGAGCCGATCGAGTCTCCGCCCGAGCCGCCGCCCCAAGAGCCGATATTCCTCGACGCCGTCGCGCAACCAGAAGTTGATGGCGTCATGCACATCGGCAGTTGGGTTCGTCCCGCGTCGCAGATTCCCAGCACGAGCCCCTGGCCTGGCCGAAACGACACCGAAGCATTGCCCGCGTCGCTTCCACAAGAGACGCTCTGTGTCGATGCCGTCACGCTCTCACCCATTGATGACGTCATGCGTTTTGGAGATTGGGTTAGTCCCGCGCCCCAAATCCCCGGCGTCAGGCCCGACCAAGTCTTTCGTCTGGCGCAAGTCGAAGCGGAACAGCCGTTTGATGTTGCTCCGCCTTCGTTTGCAACGGAGGCGTTGCAACCATTCGACGTGACGGGTGGAATCGCCGATCGACCGGCTGGCTTCGGCAGTTTTGGGTTGTCCGAAACGTATCACCCGCTTCTCGACTCGACGCCCGCATCCGAATGGGTCGGAGCGACCGATCAGTTGACACTCGCGATCGCAGACCCCGGGGCCTTGCTTCAGGCATCGAACAATGTGCAAACGGTCAAAGTCCAACAGCGTTCGCCCGTAGCCTTCAACCCGCATATTCGCGGATACAACGTCAACCAGATTTACACCAGCGGTGATGGCGCACTTTGGATACCTGTACGCGAAGATCTTGACTCGATGTTATCCAAGATCGATCCTTCGCTGATTCGTGAAATGGCGGTTATTCCTGGCCCCTATGGGCTGCGATACGGACCGGGTTTCAGTTTCATTGACGTGGTTACGTCGCCAACGCCACGTTACGACGGCTACGAGGGTCACAATCGCTTTGGTATGACGTACCACGGCAATGGAGAACGCATCTATGGCCGCGACACGTTCTATGGCGGTAACTCCAACTACGGCTTCATGATTAACTACGGTAACCGAACTGGTAACGACTATGCACCGGGCGGAAACGCGCCGATTTCGCTGCTGCCATCGAGCTATCACAATCAGAACTTCAACGGTCAACTTGGATTTGACCTGTCAGAAGATTCAGACATCGAGTTCCGTTACACACGGATGGATCAGACGAACACCGAGTATGCGGCCCAGTTCTTTGACGTCAACGCGCTCGAAACGGATGCCTTCAATGTAGCGTACAACTACGATTCTCCCGTGCGGAACCAGAAGTCGAGGGTAGAAGCCTGGTACAACGCCACGAATTTCGCAGGCGACACCACACGCAAGCAGCAGCAAAATTTCCCCGTCATCGAACGCGTCAACGCCGCCTTGAATGTGGCTCTGGGGGTCACCGACGCCAGCCTCTTGGGCACGACAGGCGGAGATATTTCCAGCACGGGAGCGCGGACGATGACGGTCTGGGGCGCGGACGAGGATCCCCAACTCGCCTTGGGAGCGGACTTTCGGCATCTCAATCAGGCACTGGTCGAGAACTACGACATATCTGGGTCCGCTCCGCTAGAATTTAGCACCAATCTGCCTCGAGCCAAAGCATCTGATCCAGGCGCTTTCGCGGAATTGACCTTGCCGGCAAGCTCGCGTTGGACCACGAAAATCGGCGGAAGAATTGACTTCTACGGCACTACAGCCGACGCAAGTCAGCTGCGGGCTAATACGTCACTACCCGGCATCACCACCATGGATACTTCGGTTCTGGACCAAAATGACGTATTGCTGGCCTTCTATTTGACGAACGATTACAAGGTTAACGACAATACAACAATCCAAGTCGGCGGAGGTCACGCTCAACGTGCTCCCACTTTGCGTGAACGCTATTCGGACGGCTTATTCCTGGCGATCCTGCAAAGCGGCTTCAGTCGCGTGATCGGGAATCCGAGTCTCCGCAAGGAGCGCGCGTGGCAGATCGATGCCGGTATCGATTATGAAGATGACATCTGGCGTGGGAAGCTTCATGCGTTTGGCAGTTGGATCGACGACTACATCACCTACCAGGGCAACCTCGTCAGCCCGCCGATCGGAGCTCGGCTGCTGCAAACGATCAACACCGACTATGCAACGCTGGCTGGTGTCGAGGCATCGGGCGAAGTGAACGTGACACCCATGCTGTCGACCTATGGTTCGATTAGTTACGTCGACGGTCGCGATCATGGAATCGATCGAGCGTTGCCGCAAATCTCACCCTTGCAAGCCCGCATCGGCATTCGCTGGCACGATCCTGCGGACCAGCCGCAATGGGGCACGGATTTCGGATTCCGCATTGTCGACAACCAGGATATGGTCGGCTTCGTGCATGCCGTTGCCGTTGGCGGTGGCGGGCCGGTGCAGGTCGAAACACCCACGGCGGGTTTCATGACGGCGTACCTGCGCGGCTACTACAACGTCACCGAAAACATGAATGTGGTAGGCGGCATCGAGAACCTGTTCGACAAGACGTACTTGGAGCACCTCGACCTCCGCTTGCCCAACGAAACGATCAATGGGCAAACCTTCGCCAACACCGCAGTCTACTCACCGGGAATCACACCTTATATTGGTGTCGAGTGGACACACTAGAGTTCCCTCTATCTCCAATTGCGGGCCGCTAGCGAAAGTAGCCAAACTCGCGAGAGTTCGGGACCAGAAGTCTTACAAGTTCTACTACATTGTCCGCATCTATCGATCAAGATTTGACGTAGCGCTAGAGTCTTATGCGGTATGATCCGTCGATCATCTCGCCTGTTCCTTCGTTTTCCGTTGCCGGGTTTTCTTGGGCGGGACATCTTCAACTCGTCTGGCGAGTCGAGCAGGATGTAGAACTCGTGGAGCTTTGCTTGCAGCAATTTCTTGTCGGGCAACTGCGTCTGATACTCCGCGATCAAGGCCGGCGAGAGCGAGCGGCTGAGGGCGAACTCGACCACCTCGCTGTCTTTGGTCGCGCACAGCAACAAGCCAATTGACGGGCATTCATGCGGTTTGCGCATGTCCCTGTCCAACGCTTCCAGATAGAACTTCAACTTGCCGAGATGTTCGGGCGGGAACTCCTCGATCTTCAATTCAATGGCGACCAACCCGCGTTGCAGATCCGTCTCGGAGTGGCCGTCCGGCAGGCCGAGGAAGTCCAGCAAATAGGCGTCTTTGAAGGTGGCTTCCGCAGCAGGGTGTACTTGTCGCACCAGTGGTGCGAGTTTTGTCGCCGAATTCGTCGTACAGCGGGACGCGGAGATCTGCACCGCCAGAAGCGAAACGAAGCGCCTCGATGGCCTGCACCGTGAGCTGGCTGTGCAGGCGGAGCGGGCGCTCGACCGTGACCTTCCGCTAGTCGAAGGCGGCATTGGGGAAAATCTTCGACTGTGGCGATTCTTGGAACGCGAGGCAAGTTCCAGTTTTGCACTTT
>CAUJKL010000662.1 GCA_963204995.1 Planctomycetota bacterium
GCCAGCCCTTTGCGAAAACAGGCCACCGGCACGGTGACGCGAAGTCCAAGCATAGTGTCCTCGTTTGATCGATTGGGGTTGTGTCCTTGGAAGTTGTCAGTCTATTTTTCTACGGGAAATGCCTTCCCCAGACGCTCACAAGCCGCTTCCATCGCACCCTTTACGCCTTTGATGGTAACGTTGGCCTCGGCGAACTTCTTCGCGAGATTGCAATCGAGGTCGCTAACTCCGACGATCAACTCGGTTGCCAGCACGTCGCCGCCCTTTACCTTCTTAAGCAACGAGTCCGCCGAGACGGTCTTTCCGTCATCCGGCGTGTCGAAGCAGTAGAGCAATCTTGGCGCTGGATCTTCGGTGATTCGAAAGATGACGGCTTCGGGCGAGAAGTCGAACAGGACACGACAGAGGTTGCCAGCCACCTTCAGCAGACTGCACAGCGAGCGGAGTGCGGCGTTGGCTCGGTCCCGTTTACGCAAACGCTCGGGAGTAAGCGCGACGCCGAATTGGTAGCGAGTCGCGTGGACCTCGGTGCCGTAGGGAACCGGGTTCTTGTTCTTGTTGGCTCCCTTGGCTGCCGAGGCGGTGGCTCCCGGCGACGCTGCGTTAAAGGTGACGTCACCCGCCCACGGGGTTAGCGACACGGCTCGCGTGACTTCCAACACCGCTCGGCGGACGTTGGCCGAACCCGCCTCACCCTCGACGCTCGCAGCGTCCGCTGTCATATAACCGAGCAAGTCGTCGTCGATATACGTCGTTCCCTTCGTACCAGCCCATCCAGCGAACTTATCGTCATGCCAAGAGTTGGCTCGCTCCTCTTCATCCCAAGAACGGTTCGTGCCGTTTGGCTCTTCGGACGCCAACAGCCGCCGGAGTGCGAACCGAATGGCTTCCGCGCTGACGGTCGAATGTGGCTGCCCCTGCCAGATCAATTTCTGTAGAGTCGTGATGTTTCCTTCGTTCTCTGCGCGATTATTCGCGGCAGTGCCGTACGGCGTGACGATGTTGGCGAAGACGTGCAGGCTCATGAAACTCTCCAATCGGTGTGAATGGCGTTTGAAACGGGACTAGGTCGAACGAACTGGCTGAAACGGGACGCGGACTACGATGCTTCTCCCGACGTCACAGTAGCGTCGGGCACCGCGTCGTCGATCTCCTTCGCCCCTGCCCCGGTGTAGCTGGCCAAAGCGAGCAACGCCAGATCGCGAGTGAGCTGCCATCGGCCGGTACTGAGCCACGGCAAAACCGACTCCCATTTCTCCCGCAGCACGTTGTTCATGCCCGAACGAGCAAAGAGGTCGCAGAGCGAATGACGGAACTGGTCCGCCGTCTTGGCTCCGGCAAATGCGAGGCGCCATTTATCGAACTCGCCAGTCATCCGATTCTTCATCGTGCCGGTCTTTCCCTTATTCTCGCTGGCGATCGCACCAAATCGCCGACGCAGAGATTCGTGAACGGCACGAACCACAGCGCTTTCGCCCTGGTCCTGCCACGCGATCTTTTCAGTCATGGCCTTCAATCCTTCCTTCTCAAAGAAGAGTTTCAAACGGAGGGGTTTCTTCGACACGGGGTCAAGCTTCGTCATCAGGTTCACGAACCCGCGATACCACGGGCGACCGCGAGCCAGATTATCCGCCACAAGTGGCCGCACAACGCTGTCCGACCAGAAGTGCTCGGGGCGTTCCGTTTCCACTTTGTTCTTTCCACGCCCCACGCTTTCCTTGCGAATGACGGTCGCGACACGCGGCTTTAGTTCCTGCATCGCAACCTCGAACTGACGCAGGCAGGCACCGTCGCCCGGTTGAACGATAATCGCGTCAACTCGCGACTTCTGCTGGCTGGCCCAACTCGTTGGCCGGAATGTGATGGCATGACAACTCGGCAGGTTGAACCTCGTCGCCACCCTGCTGAGCCGCAGTCGCAACTGAGCCTGCAACGCCGCATCACCCGCACTGGCGATGCGGCACTGGCGACTCGACGTTGGCGACATTTCGGGGCGGAGCACACAGAAGGATTCCAAGTCCGCGACTTCGGGGACAACGAGGACTCCGCTGCCACGATTCATGGACAACACGAGGCACCCCACAACGGCGAAGTAGAGCGGCATGGCACGCTCGGGCGGGTCTTCAATTTTCGTGGTGGATGTGAACGCTACATGTCTCACGACTGCTCCGGGGCTGAGCGGTCCAATGATATCGACCATCTTTGTAGTCAGCCGCCCTTTGTTGTCGATCAAGCTCTCCCATCCATCTTGGTGCTTGAACCACGAACACTTTTTGAACTCGATTGGAATCAATTTCTTGCCATCTCCTTCGGCGTCGCATTGCACAACGGTCGGGTCTTTTTCGAGCGAGCGAGTCTTGCCGTGTTGAATGAACGTCAGCGTCAATCCGTTTTGCGACTCAGCTAACACGTCCATGCTAGGCTTCGATCTGAATTGCCCCGGCAGGTAGATCACGCCTTGGTCGGTGACCTTTAGTGACAACACGAAGAGCCGCTTCAAAAACTCCCTCGCCGCTTCGGCGGGACCGAATTTCAACGTTATCGAGGCAGGCTCAATCGTCCACGGCGGCTGGCTGTCACCCCATGGACCGCCGGGAACTTCGTCATCCGAAAGGTCACCGATGTCGTACGCTCGCTCGATGTACTTCAACGAGCAAGCCAGTCCGCCGAGTCCCGCCCGGTGAAGTAGGCTCATGCCGGGGCCGAACAACTGCATCGTCAACGCGACGGACTGTGCCGGAGTCGCGGGCGCTTTCGGAATCGCTTTCTTCGCCGCTGCTTTCTTCGCCATGTTGTCCTCACAGAGTCGTTGTTTGCTCAGGTTTCGAGTCGCTTGGAAACTTCCACTTTGCTCCCCGGTCAGGCTGGTAATCCACGAAGTCGTCGAGGGCCACGCGGACGCCGTTGAACTCGGGCCACTTTCGCCAGTTCAGGGCGTCGGGCGCTCGTGGCATGGGGAGTAACACTTCCGCCAGTCGCTTTCGCCGGCTCGGGTCAAGCGACTGCAACGCGACGATGTCGCTTTGTAACAGGATCGTGATTCCAGGCGATGCCTGACGCAGTTCCTTCACCTCACATCTTGGTCCGCCATCAAGCCACATGCAGTCGAGTGTGGTCTCTTCTGACTTCGCTGGCTTGGGGAGTTTCTCCCACACTTCGACGAGGTCGCGCTGTGTGATGCGTTCCGGCAAATGCTCCAGCCATATTTGCGTCTGAGTCAGGTCATCTTCCGAGTAGGGGAGGACGGACAACTTGCCATTCTTGTCGGTGGGCAAGGTGACAACGAACGGCATGGTCGGTTCACCGATCTTCTTTGCTCGCCGGTTGAGCCTTCCCAATCGTTGAATGAGCGCCGAGATGGGGGCGAGTTCCGTCACCAGCAGCGTGGCCGATAGGTCGAGGCTCATTTCGGCGACCTGCGTACAGATCGCCAAAGCGGAATTGCTGTCGCTCCGGAAGGCGTCGATCACTTCTGCGTGTTGGTGAACGCGGTCCTCGTAACGGAACCGACTGTGGTAGATAATCGGCTCCAATCCGGCGGCTCGGCATCTGTCCGCCGCGTCGATGGTTCGGTTGACGGTGTTGCACACCCACAGCACTTTGCCGGGCCGATCCGTGCGACGAAGTTCCCTGGCAACCTTTGCTACCAGCTCGTCGCCGTCCAATTCAGGGCCACGGTGATAGCGGGGCAGCGTCTCCAATTCGTTCGGGCCGTCAATCTCGATCAACGTCGTCCCTCGCCG
>CAUJKL010000663.1 GCA_963204995.1 Planctomycetota bacterium
ATCACCCCCTCGCTGAATGGGTAATAGGTTCGTCACCACCTGATGCTCAGGGGTACCCTTGCTTTTCTGCCAGCAGAGCGTGTTCGGGGCAAACACAACGCCTGCTTCGAGGTTGCCCGCAGCGGAGCTCATCTTGTTGGCGAAGCCTGGATGAGTCAGGTTCCCTGAACCTAGGTAAACCCAGGAGCTTGTGCATGCATTGGAGTCGTCTCGACGATTAGCGCTGAACAGGAATTTTGCATGCAAATTACGTCGTGCTCCTTCACCGAACACAACGGTTGGGATAGCTGCAGGACGTACTGTGATGCCCCTGTCGCGCAATGATTGCAGCGATGTGGCTATGGATTGGCAGGCATTTGGATTGACATAGAGGTCTACCTCCGATTTCTTAGTCAGCAAGCCCTTGTCACGAAGAGTTTTGAGAATCGCAAGTGGCACTTCGGGTGGCTCTTGTTGATCATCTGATGTTTCATAAAATCCGGACCCAATGGCCAGGTAATTGCGTTTTACTTCGCAGTTTGCCTGGATTTGTGCAGGTAGCTGAGACAGCAGGGACTTGTTCCGATTGTCGAAAACTCTCGGCTGTCCATTTGCCTTTTTCGAGCACACATTGATCCATTGCCTGACTTGCTGCTGCGCGAGCATCGTTTCGCTGACATGACCATGAGCGGAAGCATTGAGCAGCCGGACGTCGAAAAGCTGCTGAATCCATTCCAATAGTTTCCAGGCTGCGCTAATGTCGGCACAGTTTTTCTGGATATCCACATCAGGGTTGCTGAGTGATTCACTGGCGATATCGATCCGCCATATCAGGTCCAAACTCTCTTCCAGTGTCTGCCATGTCCAATTGCCTGTTGACACCAGCAAGCGTAACCGCCACTGACTGTGGTTCTCCTGATGACGAAAACCTAGCAAAGCGACCTTGGCATGGAGGAGCCGAAACGGCTTTTTCGCGTAATCAATAATCGGCAAATGCGCAGCACCAGGGGCGTCCAGCAACGAAATGTGAGGGGTGCCAGGATCAAGCAACGTAGCTAGGGCAATACGGCCTTGGCGGACGCGTTGGGAGTGGGTAAGTCGAGTAAAGCGTTCAGTGGCGTCATTCAGAAATAACGCATCCGCCGAGTACCCGCACAGCCAACCAAAATGTCCGATGTAGTCTTCTGGCGCGTCAAAATGCTGTGCCAGCGATGGTGGCCTAAAGGATTCGCGATTGATACTCATGCTTCACCGCCGCCCGCGTGCGGATTTAGCCATTCATCCAGTTCACCGTGCATGTCGAGATTCAACAGATAGAGATTTCGTACACGGTAGGAGATGCCTTCCGGCAATGAAATGCGCCCCCCGTTCGGCGTTTCTGGCTCTTCGTCGTTGGCACTGACCTCCTTTATCGAGCCACGAAATGCCGCCCCTGGCTTGATTTCATCCCCTATCAGACGCAGCACGTGCCCGTCTCGATAGACCAATTTTCGCAAGATGCTGACCGGGTCATCTCCGCCGCACTCCTGACAAAATGTCGTGGCATCCTCATCGACGCGGGCGAGATCCAAGTATTGTGTTGCTACGAGTTTAAGCTTTTCAAGCGACTGTGCCAGCGAATCAGGAACTTGATGTTTCAAGGATAGGAATTGGCCGGCACCCTGGTTTCCGATATGGACCTCTGCTGCATCGAGCGTAGCAATTGCGGCTTCACGAGCTTGAAAAAACAAGGCCCCTGCCTGAAGGTCGTGCCAATGATCTTCTGAAATTTCTTGCGGACGCTGCGCCCCCGCTAGCTTGTCTGGCCCATTTGTTCGGAGTGACTCGACCCACGCCAGTGCGTTACCTCGCCGTTTCTTATCCTCACGGGATTCGGTCCCTCCTTGAATTAGCCTTTCGCGAAGTAATTGAATTGCGCCTTGCGAGAGAGAGTCAAGAGGAGACAGTGCCTGAATAAGTCGGAGGGAATTCTCCAGCTTGTCACTCTCGCCCAGTACCCACTTGGTTAGATGGTCAATGACTGATGTTTTATGTGGGCTGTAACTTCTTGTGGCTTGCTCAATGAAATTACTTCCTTCTTCCGTGCAACAAAATGCATTAAAGCGTGCGCTGTCGGACTCGACAAAGCCAAGTGCGTGCAAGGCCTGGACGGTCGCCATTCGCATAGGCTGTGTGACGTAGAAATTTCGCTGACGGGCCCGCCGGAAACTGAAATCATCTTTGCCTTGCAACTTGGTATTTCCGCGCAAGCGACTGTCACTACTCCAGTCATTGCTTTTGAAGGCCAGCCAACAGGCCAGCGCTTCAATTGCGTTCGCCACTTCAATATTCTGCACTCTCACACCTTGGCTGCGCGCAGCTTCCGCTACAGCCACACCAAGCGCCGCAAGTAGCAGCTGCTTGCCGTACCAGACGCCACCTATCCCGGGAACAGCAAGATCATTAAAGCGGCGTATTGAAGCGCCAAGTCCAAGGGTTCGAGTTCGTCGCGTATTCGGCAGAAATTCGGGACCGAGAAGGCCCCACACACCTTCGATCAATGAGATCTCCTTCGTTACGGCTTCACCGAGACAATGGAACGCCGCCCAACAACTTCAATTGCATCCCCGAACCGCCGCAGCCACCATTCGAGCATGGCGCTATCCATTACTGACGCTGTGATTTCGAGCCGCCCGTCATTGAGTTCGACCACTTGTTGGTCACTCGACAGTGGAGATTCCAGCAAATGAAAGCCGGCATTACGCTCGATACGGAACGCCAATTGCACTTTTTCGCCCTCGCCGAAGCCGAAACGTCCATCGTCGTCATACTTCTTGAGGTCAAATTCTTTGGGCCTATCGAACGTCAGCGTCGACATCTCGGCTGACAAGATTCGGTGCAGCGCCAAGCTGCGTTCGTTGTCATAGCCACGGTATCGGCAAACGAGATAGAGGCGTGGCCCCTGCTGGGCTAAGCCCAGAGGCATAACTTCCACCTTGCCTCGCTTCCCTCCCGAATTCCGGTAGTCTAGATGAAGCCAGCGGTTGCTGTACAACGACTCACTGACAATTTCGAATACGCCGGAAACAATCTTTGGCGGCAACAGCGGCTGGCTGGTAGCCACGACACGTACCTTGCCGGGCCACTCACGCTCCAGACGCGCACTGCTATTCGGACCTAGATTTCGCCGGGCTTGGCTGAAAAAACCTTCCATCGATTTCATCAAACGCGTGGGCAGAAGATTTCTCAGATGTTCCTCGGCCAACTGGAGCAGCAACGACTCCTGTGGCGTGAGATTGGGCACCGCCAAGGATTTGGCCTGCTCCAGCCAACGATAGCCATAGGGTTTGCTACGGTCGTCACGCTCGATCTCGAAATGCTCGCTGAGCATTTCCAGTTGTCGCTGGATGGTGCGCAGATCCCTATCGATACCGGCATCCTTGAGTTGCCGATGCAGTTCACTGGCGGTCACCTTGCGGCCGCGCGGAATGCGGCGCAACAACTCGACGGCAAGCAATACGGTTTCGAGTGTGTCGGAGCGCTTTGCCATCTCAGACCTTCAATGCCGACCCTGTAAAGACCGACCATAAGCGAACCATGGCATAGGTGTCGAGCGCGCAGTAGGCCAGCAATTGCTGCTCGATCTCGGTCCTGCGCATCTTGCTGGTTTGCGGTGACAACGCTTCCAGGAAGGCATCCATGGCCATCCCGCCATCCTGAACACCATCGAGATCTCCGTAATCCAAGTCCGGGCAGAGTGCTGGCAGCACGGCCTTGATGCTCCAACTGCCTTGCTGGCTGGGGTGGTAGTAATGGTCTCGAGCCACAGGTAAGAGATCCACCACGCGCTCGTTCAATGCCAGCAGTGACTTGGCCATACGAGGAAAGCGCTCAGACAACTCGCGGATGCGGGCCGTTTCAAAACCGGCGTTGTAGACGAATATTGGACCTCGCTCGCCGCACGCGGCAATCAAGGCTTCGGTAAATGCCTTGGACGGATCGCTGCCTGTGATATCGAGAAATGCCTGCTGATCGAGCTTGCCTGTACGTGAGAGGCGGTGTACGCTGAACTGGAAAGGAATCTGCTGGTAAGGCCGTGTTCCCTTCCAGATCGGTACGGCAAATTGGATGGTTTCAAAGTCCAGGAAATAAGCGGGCAGCTTGTAAGCGGCAAGTGCTTGCGCGGACGCCCGCTGGTCGAAATAGGGTTTGCCGGAGAGGGTGGCCGCCTTGACGCGTTGCTGCTTGTCGTTAAGCAGTGCATCAGGCAAGTCGCGAAGTTCTGTCAGGCCATGCGCCTCAATGTGCGCCTGAAGCCCGTTGCTCAGGCGACCAGGTAGCCACTTGATCGGCTGCTCTGCCTGCGGTTCCTGACTTTGGCAATAGGCAAGAAATCCGCACTCATAGGGATTGCCGCAGTGCTTGCCCGTAGCAACCCTGGGCTCGCGTTTCTTTGCGACGATCTGTTGCGCCTCGGCAATCCAGCCGCGCACCTCTTCTCCCCGGCCGAAAACTTCATCCGTCAGATCGTTTTCGAGCAATAGCCCGTTGTAATCCTCATTGCCTGGATAAACCCAATCGCTGTCGATATGTGCGAGCGCGATTTTGGTGAGTGGCACACCGGAGGAGCGGGCGACGAAGGATTGCACAGCCGCGTCGTCGCGATGGTAGTCCTTGACTGAGGTGGAGGATTTCACCTCGACCATACGCCAGGCCAGCTTGCCACATCTTCTTATCGGCAACATCACGTCTGCAAGAGCTAACGCTCCTTCGGCGCGAAAGCCCGCTTCGAAGATCGGTTGAGCTACCTGTAGAAGCTCCAGGGTACGAGCGAATGCAGCATCAAAGCCGTCTGCTTGCGGATCGATAAGAACGCCCTTGCCCTTGGGGTCATACAATCGTCGGGCAATGTCACCGACTTGATGCCCCACGGCAAAACTAGCCTGGGTGGCGGCCGAATCCTCACGCAACTTGGGGCGATGCACCTCAAGCCACAGTCGCTTGGGGCACTGCCGGTAAGCCAGTAGCTTGGACTTCGAAAGCGTGCGCATTGATCCTCCCTTTTTGTCAAATTATCCCATGCGGTTGATGGTCAGATAAACCCAATCGATGCCTTTCCACCTTCTTTCACGGCACACTCCGCCTCCAGAGCCGAAACCAGTGTGGCCGGTGATTGAATGGGGCGGAATCGGTGTTGACGCAGCACGGCGGCGAAATCGCCAGGGGTCAGCCGCTGCAGACGCATCGTCCTTGTCAGCAGATCAGGCTGTGGAGCAGGGAGGTTAAGTTGTATACAGTAACGACGCACCAGTTCCCAGGCCTGTTCTGGTCGCAGAAAGTCGAACTTCACCTTGAGGTCGAAGCGACGCAGCGCAGCCTGATCCAGACCTGTCATCAAGTTTGTCGAGGCGATGAATACGCCGGAGAACGATTCCATCTGGGTGAGCATCTCATTGACCATGCTCACTTCCCAACCACGCTGAGCCCCGCGACGATCCTGAAGAAAGCTGTCGACTTCGTCGATCAGCAGCAGCGCCCCATCCTGCGCTGCTTGTCGAAATGCCCGAGCGATGTTCTGCTCGTTTTCGCCGACATAGGGGGACATCAAGTCAGAGGCACGTTTCACCAACAAAGGGACATCCAGTTGTTGAGCCAGCCACCGCCCATAGGCGGTTTTGCCCGTACCGGGAGGGCCATACAAACAAAGTCGGCCAGCGCGCGCCGCAATCAGTCCATCTGCAACACTGCTTAGGTCGGCATCGGCATGTATGAACCCCGGATCGTAGATTTCCGGCAGTCGATTCGGATCGTTCTGAACGATGGGACGGTGTCCCTGTGCTTCCAAGGTATTACTGATCAACCGTTCAAACGCCGTGGCGCAACCCTTTTGGCCAAGATCCTCGCGTATCGAGCGAACGACTGAGCTTGCCTTGGCCACCACAGCGGGTGCCAGAGATTCGGCCTCGGCAATCCGCGAAATAATGCAAGCATCGATCAGGTCGCCGCAATTCTCCTGCAGAATCCGCTCACGCTGCTTTTTTGGCGGCACGGGCAGTTCGAACACCATGTCGAAGCGGCGAATGAAGGCCGGATCGAGGCCATCAATGGAGTTGGACAACCAAAGCGTCGGCACCGGATTTTCTTCGAGCATCCGGTTGATCCACGCCTTGCGGACCTGAGCCGTACTCTTGCGGCCAAAGAAACTATCACCATCGTTGAAGACATCCTCGACCTCGTCGAAGGCGATGAGTGCCTGGCGTTGTGCGAAGAAACTCTGGGCAGCGCGAAACGCACGCAGACGGCGTTCGCCATTCACTGGATCGCCATCGGCGTCCTCACTTGCCACCTCGAACAGTTCACATCCCAGTTCATCAGCTAGGGCTCGTGCCAGCTGACTCTTGCCTGTACCCGGCGCTCCATGTAGGAAGATGTTGACCCCACGCCGCCCGGTCGTGGCCGCGTGCCGTAGATACGGACGCAGAATTTGCAGGGAAGCATTGATGTGGCTGTAATCGGCCAGCTTGAGTTGTGCTGGGCCTGCGGCAGATACGGTGCCGCGCAGCAAACTGATCGGATCGGCTTCCGAAGATGCCATCAGATCGGCAAACCCATCGGAGAGCAGATCCAACTTGCCGCTCAGCGTGCTGGTACCGCTACGGTCGACCGAAACCAAGCCGGAGCGTGCGAGGATGCCCTGTGCACTTAGTGATGCACGAATTTCTGGCTCGGGCAGACCAAGAATCGCCGAGAGGGCATGAAAGGCTTTGACTGAT
>CAUJKL010000664.1 GCA_963204995.1 Planctomycetota bacterium
GGCTGCTGTATTTGGCGAAATCGAGACTCGCTTGTACCTCAACGGAAAGCACGTCGTCTCCGGTCCTGCCACGAAACAATTGGGCGGAACACGCTTCGTGATCGGCTGCGTTGGAGACACAAACCCAATCGACTCGTTCATTGGCAAGGTTCGCTCGGTCAGAATCTCGGAAGGCGAGAGGTACTCAACCGAATTCTCGTCCGACGAGAGTTTCGAGAATGACACGGCAACACTGGCGTCGTACTCCCATGATGTGCATGAAGGTCGAGTTTTGGACATTAGCGGAAACGAGCAACACGGTCATATTCGGCGTCCGTAGCCAATAGTATTACGCCGGGCGATGCGACTCAGTTCTTAGTAAATGAGGCGTTGACTGCGTTGGCCGGATTGAGAATGACATGTCGATATGATCTAAAAGTCGTCTGCCGAGTGTGTCACTTGCTGCCGATCTTGTAGTACAGCCGTGTGAGTGTGCGTGTCACAGTTCCTTTTGCGACGCCCACTTCGGCAGCGATCTCCGGCACCTTCTTTCCTTGCTTCTTGAGTTCGACGATTCTCTCTTGTTTCCCTAAAGGCGTGTATTGCTGGACGGGCTGCTCCGTAAAATTCTCTGGTGCTGCATCGAACATCGGCTTCAGCTTTTCTTCGACCTTGCGTAGCGCTTCGAACACTTTGCCAAACGGCCTCTTCGAATACAGGTCAAGAAGATCGTCCTGCTTGACTGGCTTGCCGTGCATCAAAAAGACGGCTGCTGTTTCCCCATCGGAAACCTGTCGAACAAGATCACTCGCTGAAACTCGAAGCGATGAAAATGGGCAGCGTTTGAATCCGGGGTGATCCTTCTCGACTCTTCTCAGAAGTGCGTTCCATTTGTTGTTGAATATCTGACTTCGGTTCTTTTCACCTTCGGTCAGTCTGTGAAACAGCGTTCCCCGTTCAGTGATGAGTAGGTTGCGATGAGCCACACCCAGTCGTTCGACAATCTTCTCTCTCCGTCGCAGCGCCCACCGCAGAAGCTCTCTGGTGTGCGACCAGAGCAGAAACTCTCCGTACACTTTCGTTTTGTTGCGGCTGTAAATGACAAAGCTGTGGGATGGTTCGCATTCGAAATCGCAAACTTGACTCAGGTAGTCCGCATTCGGGTGAATGCTGTCTAGGAATAGGTGATCCGGTAATAGCGTTCCTTGCTCTGCCCCTTTCATGCCACAATTCAAGCCGAGCAACAGCAACAAGCGTTCGAGAGGTGTGGCGTATTTGTTGATCGTTGCAAGTTCGTCAGGCAGGTAAAAGTTTCGTGTCGTGTAATCAACGATGTTGGTTCGCTCTTCCTGAAATTCCTTCACGTTGGTCTTCAAGGTGTCGAAATCTTCGGGCTTTCTCCACGAGTATTCCTTGCTGAAGTGAAGCCACTTCAGAAACCGTTTGATCTCCGAGATGATGTTCTGACACGTTCTCAGCGCCATTGGACGTGCGGGCTTTATGCGTTTGTCAACGGTATTCGGGCGGTTACGCCAGTAGTCCAGAAGGGCTCGGCAACCATCTTCGTCCAACTGAGAGAGCGGGATGTCTGGGTGTCGAGCCTTGAGCGTCGTGACATTGGCTTCTACCGCAGCGGCGAAGCTCGTTGGCTTTGGGCCATCCGGTGTGGGTTCTGTGTATTCGAGCCGAACGGCTTTCACGTATGAATCCAACGCCTCGTGAAATGACCTCGTGACTTCGGGCAGCACGTTCGGCGAAAGGCGGCGGACTTCATTGAGTCGGAACGTTGCGGCCTCGTCCCAGAAAGTTGCACCCTTGGCGTGAGCCTCTTGGTCTTTCGGGACAAAAACAATGAACGGGTATCGCTGTGCAAGCTCGTGAATCTGTGCTGCGTATGATTCCGGGGTTTGCGTCCAGCCACTATCGACGACGATTTGCACCTTTCCGGCTGAAAGCTGCCGTGCAATCAGGAGGCTCTCCGCTGTCCAGAGCGGGTCAGGTTCGACTGGATCAAGGTCCGTAGGCAAGGGAGGGAATCGGACTGGCTTGGACTGTCTGCTTAGCTCCTCAACATGAGCCCAAAGTTCCCGGACCCGAGCCAGCCGTGCTTTGGCCTTGTTGAGATTGTCGCCAAAGCTGAAGCGATACTGTTCTCGCCTGCCATTTTTGGTTACCCAAAAACCGACCTTTCGGCGGTAACGGCCTCGGCTGTCAGGGAGCCATTCGTCGTCAGTCTTTTTCGGCATGGTTCAGAACAGGATATGGAAATGCGGGTGCCTTTTTGTCGCATTTTATCCCGTAAAGGGCCCCAAGCAAGCCGATAAAGGGCCCCAGAAACCACTGAAAAAGGGCCCCAAAGCGAAAAACGGCCCAAAACACGCCCTCTGATAATTGACGTAAAGTCAATAAAAATAACCGCTTGCGATTTCGCAAGCGGTTATCAACGATGGAGGCGGCGGGAATCGAACCCGCGTCCCGAGACATTTCCATGCAAGCTTCTACGTGTGTAGTCAGTTCTTTGATTGTCGAACGATCGAGCGCCAACCGACAGGCTATCGATCATCCCATCCGAGAACTTTGTTTCGCCTTAAGCGTGCTCGACGTGACTTAAGACTAGCCGGAATTGCGACCGACTTTTGGGACTCTCCGGCGAAGTCCCGCAGTCGGGGCTACGTGCTACGCAGCCAGTGCAAGATTTGCATCTGCAACTAAAATTGTGATCAGCTTTTAACGTGGCCTACTGATCAACCACGACACGCCACTTACACTTCAGGCTATCCGGTCGAATCCAGTTCGCCCCCGAAGTGATTGTGACCGAAACATTCAGTCAGACCGATGTGGTATCGGCGTTCTGTCAATCTTACTCTCGTTCACCTGTCGAAAACAGGTGGACTTGCCGTGGAATTCCGCTTTCCAACCGGAAATCGACATTATCCGGACACGTCTTTGAGTCGATGTCCGCTTCATTGTAGGAACATCACCGTAGTCGAACCGTCACCGTAGGGTGGCAGGCCGCAACAGGCACCGACCCAAAGGTTGGTTGGCGAGTTGTTGCTCGACTGAACACAGCCCGCGCCCGACCAACGTGTGGTCGGTGCCCGTCGCTGGATTCTTACTGAAATAACGTCACTTTCCTTGATGACCGATGTCGGCTAGCACCGCAAAACACAGAAGGGCTAGCTGGGGAATCTGCTGAGCGTTAGCTGCGTTTCCGACCAACTCGAACTGCTGTGTCTGAGGCGAGATTCTTCTGATACGTTTACGCGATTGACAACGCCTTTCACCATTATCTAGCCATCCAAAGTGCCATGAGTGTTTACGACAACAATGGAACAGAGAAGATGCCGCCTCAAGTTGTGTTGCAAGGGCGAGCGACGATCCGCTTTGGAGCCCTCGGCGTCGAGCCACAAGAACTCCCGACGAAGAAGGCGTTTCTGAGCGTCATTCGCAGCCGTGCCGATCTCGGGGGCAATGCGTTCATCACAGGGCCTACCGTGCTGGGACGCAATCCCAGGTGCTCGTTCCCGTTGCACGACTTTGGTGTCTCCTGGGAGCATGCGACCATCACGCCTCGCGGAGAAGACGAGTTCGTTCTGGAAGATTTAGATTCGACCAACGGCACTCGCGTCAACGGCAAGTCCATTTCGAGCCCGCGCATTCTGCAAGACGGCGAGAAGATATTCGTGGGCGAAACCGTGATCCGGTTCTCGCTTGCCGACGAGATGGAAATCGACTTCCACAGCGAAGTGGCAACCCTCGTGGGCACCGATCCGCTCACCGGCCTCGAATCCAAACGTCGCTTCGACCAGGCGTTTGAGTTCGCGTTGCGTACGGCTAAGGAACGCGGCAGTTCGCTTGCGATGCTAATGATGGATATGGACGGCGTCAAACAAATTAACGACACGCACGGGCATCTCTTTGGGGCGCACGTGATCGGCGAGACCGGTCGCATAATCGCGCGGGTGCTAGGTTACAACGGTCGGGCATGCCGTTTCGGCGGTGACGAGTTCAGCGCTTTCTTGCCCGAACACGACTTGACTGCCGCGTGCTACGTAGCTGAACAGATTCGCCTTGCGGTCGAGACCGCTGGTATGGAGAAGGACGGCATCCCGCTCAAACCGACCATCAGCATCGGTGTAGCATGTTGTCACGAAGTCATCGGTGAGCTGTCAAGGTTCGTCTCGATGGCTGACGAGGCACTCTATCGCGCCAAAAAACGAGGCAAGAACTGCGTGGCGACATAGAGGTTCACTCTGGCCGGGGTCGAAGAAAAAAACGTCCTCCGCCCGCATGATCAAGCCAGGGGCGTCTCGATTCGCCGCCGAAGCTGCTTGATAAGTCGATCGACTCCAGTTCGGCAACGGCATGCACGAAGTGGCGACGAAGCTCTTGACGGTGACCCAAACTCGCTGGACAGGCAATTCTCGCTGTGTTGTAATAGATCTCGTAACCGACAGTGTGATCCCTGCCCGCCAATGTCAGCTCGGCGTTGATCGAGTCCCACCCCAACCAAGGAAGCGGAAATGAGAAGTCATCGCCAGTGGTTCTTCATCGCCACCGCGTTTTTCGTCTTGCGTACCGCATTCGCTGACGATTCCGCACTCGTCGACTACAACCAAGATATTCGCCCCATACTTTCGAACGTGTGCTACAAGTGCCACGGGCCCGATGAAGGGGAACGGCAAGCCGAATTGCGATTCGATATTCGAGCAGCAGCCTTCGCCGAGCGCGACGGCCAGCCCGCCATCGTGGCCGGGAAGAGCGATGCGAGCCATCTCTATTTGCGGCTGATCGCCGAAGATCCAGACGAGCGGATGCCGCCGGTCGATAGCGACAAGGAACTGACGCCGGCACAAATTGATCTGATCAAGCGTTGGATCGATCAAGGTGCGAACTGGGGAGAACATTGGTCGTTCGTGCGGCCTGTTCGCGCCGAGTTGCCAACCTCAAAGTTCGATGCGCAGGCGAAGAACGCAATCGACCGCTTCATCTTCGCCAAGCTGGAGCAAGCAGGATTGAGCCCCAGCGACGAGGCAGCGAAGGAGCGTCTGCTTCGGCGAGTTACGTTCGACCTGACCGGATTGCCGCCGACGCTCGAAGAAATTGATGCCTTTCTCGTCGACGATTCACCGGAGGCTTATGAACGAGTTGTCGACCGGTTGTTTGAATCGACTCGCTACGGCGAACACCGCACGCGCTATTGGCTGGACGTCGCTCGTTACGGCGATACGCACGGCTTGCATCTCGACAATGAACGCTCGATCTGGCCGTATCGCGATTGGGTGATCAAGGCTTTCAACGACAACATGCCGTTCGATCAGTTCACCGTCGAACAACTGGCTGGCGATCTGCTGCCCGATGCCACCCAGGAACAGCAGATCGCGACGGGCTTCAATCGCTGTAACGTGACGACCAGCGAAGGCGGCTCGATCGCCGAAGAGTATCTCGTGCGTTACGCGGTGGACCGTGTCGAGACGACTTCGACGGCGTGGATGGGACTGACCGCCGGCTGCGCCGTGTGCCACGATCACAAGTTTGATCCGCTCACACAGAAGGAGTTCTATCAGCTCTTTTCCTACTTCTATAGTCTCACCGAGAACGCGATGGACGGGAACGCTCTGCTGCCGCCTCCCGTTTTGAAAGTTGCCAGCGACGAACAGAAGCAGCAACAGCAACAGCTGAACGAACAGCTGGCTGCGATTCAGAAACAGATCGACGACGCAATCGCGGCGGTCGAGTACGTCGAACCAGAGACAACCGAAGATGCGGTGACCGGACGGCGCGACTATGTGTGGATCGAAGATGAGCTGCCTGCGAACGCGAATGCACAAGGCAATACGCCGTGGAAATTCGTCGCTGCCGAAGAAGGGCCGGTGTACAGCGGCCAACGTTCCTCCACGCGAACGGCGACCGGGCTCAGCCAACATTTCTTCACCGATGCGAAACCGGGCCTTAAGATCGGGCAGGACGATCTCTTGTTCGCCTATGTCTATCTCGACGCGAAGAATCCGCCCCAAGAAATCATGCTGCAATTCAATGACGGTGGCTGGGAGCATCGGGCCATTTGGGGCGAGAATCTGATCGAATGGGGAACGAATGGCCAAGTTAGTCGCCAACCGATGGGCGAATTGCCGCCAGTGGGTCAGTGGGTGCGTCTCGAAGTGCCCGCGGCGAAGGTGGGGCTGAAGCCAGGATCTATCTTGAATGGCTGGGCGTTCACCCAGTTCGACGGCACCGTTTATTGGGACCAGGCTGGCATCAATACGATGACGCCGCAAGGCGACGAAGCCTTCGAGTCTTTCGCGGTCTGGAAACAAGTCCAACGCACGACAGAGAACGGATTGCCGAAGCCCTTGCAGGAGATCCTGAAGCTGGAAGAAGGCAAAGCAACGGAGGCTCAAACAAAGCAGCTGCTGGCGCACTTCGTCGAGCATGTGTACACCAAGACGCGAGAAGTGTTTGAGCCGCTGCACAAGCAACTCGCCGACGCGAAGAAACAGCTGGACGATTTAGACAAGTCGATTCCCGCTACACTGGTCATGGCCGACATGCCTCAGCGGCGTCAGGCTCACATGTTAATCCGAGGTGAATACGACAAGCCCGGTGATCCGGTCGAAGTCGGCGTCCCGGCCGTGTTTCCGCCACTGCCAGACGGCGCACCGGCGAATCGCCTGGCCTTGGCCAGATGGCTCGTCGATCCTGCCCATCCGCTGACCTCACGTGTGACGGTCAATCGACTGTGGCAGCAGATCTTCGGTGTCGGCATTGTGAAGACAACCGAAGACTTCGGCTCGCAAGGAGAATGGCCGTCGCACCCGAAACTGCTCGATTGGTTAGCCGTCGAATTCATCGAGAGCGGTTGGAATGTCAAGCAACTATTGAAGCTGATGGTCATGTCGGCGACTTATCGTCAGTCAACCGAGGTCACACCGTTGGCCTTGCAGAAGGATCCACAGAATCGCTTGCTCGCGCGCGGCCCACGATTTCGCATGGATGCCGAAATGATTCGCGACAATGCGTTGTATGTCAGCGGTCTGTTGGTCGAGCGGATCGGCGGCAAGAGCGTTCGCCCCTATCAGCCCGTCGGTCTGTGGGAAGCTGTCGGTTACAGCGGCAGTAACACCGTTCGTTTTACGCAAGATCACGGCGACGCGTTGTATCGGCGCAGCATGTACACATTTTGGAAACGAACGGCACCGCCTCCGAGCATGCAGATCTTCGATGCGCCCTCGCGCGAGTACTGCGTAGTTCGCCGCGAACGGACAAATACGCCCAAGGCGGCGCTGGCATTGATGAACGACGTGCAATTTGTCGAGGCGGCACGCAACCTCGCGGAGCGGATGATGAAGTCGAGTGAGTCGGTCGAGGCTCGCTTGGAATTTGGATTTCGCGTCGTCACGGCGCGTCGTCCGGACGCGGAAGAATCGAAGGTGCTGAACGAACTCTACAACTCGGTTTTGAGTTCCTATCGACAAGATCCCGCAGCGGCGACCTCGTTGGTAAGCGTTGGCGAATCGAAGCGAGATGAATCGCTCGACGTCGCGGAGTTGGCCGCCTGGACCGTCATCGCGAACTCGATTCTGAATCTCGACGAAACCGTCACTAAGGGATAGCACA
>CAUJKL010000665.1 GCA_963204995.1 Planctomycetota bacterium
ACTTCTACGGCTGCAACTACGACGGCGGCTATCAAACGCCACCCGGCTGGGAACTGTACGATCTCGTCAACGATCCGCAAGAGACTCGAAATTTATACGACGATCCCCAGCACGCGGAACTAGTTGCCGAACTAAAATCGCGCCTGGCCAAGACGCGAAAGCGAGTCGGCGACGACGGCAGCCACTACCCGAAGTGCGAAGAGGTCGTGCGGGAGTTTTGGGACTATGACGAAACCGATCAGGCCAAGGGGCGCGAGATTTCTCACGGCTATTTACAGCGACGCCTCGGCGAACTCGAAGCCGGAAAGAAAAACGTCAAGACTTGGGCAGGGAATTGAATCGCCAATTATTTTCCCGCGGCAGCCCAGCGCTTCGTGATCGCGATATTCTCCAAGTCTTCCAAGCCTGGATCGGGAAGAGAGACTACTTCCTTGGTGCGATGGCAAGCACCAACTGACGACAACGTACCGCACGGCGGATTTTGACGACGCATTCGTGTATCCAGGAGACACAAGAACTTCAGGCGTCGCCGCATGAAGTTCGCGCCTCGCGCTATTGATCTCGGCCCGCGTTTATTCAAGCCAGGACTAGGGTTACGGCAAGCGAGAACAATAATTACAGAACATTTACCTAACCGAAACGGCCCCAAAACCGGGATCTCTCCGATATCGAATACAATTTCGAGCCTACCCTGGAGACTACTTCATCGCGACTTCATTGCGACCGCAACGCGACTTCGCGTCGCCACTCCTGAGAGAAAAGCTAAGGAACCAAATCATGGCAATCGCACCTGATCAGACGGAATTACTAGAACGGCAAGCAAGTTCAACCGCGGCTGTGCTGGATAACGACGAGATTGAAGCCGCCGACGATTCGCTGTGGCAAAAAGATTGCGCGTCGGCGATGTCCGATGCGGAAGAATTATCGGCACAACAAAAGCGACTCGCCGCCGGTCCGAACGTGCCCGTCATTCTTTGGCTCGTGCTTCTGCATGCTGGTGCTTTGGCCGCGCCGTTTTTCTTCAGTTGGGAAGCTTTGTGGGTGTGCCTTGGGTTGTACTGGCTGACAGGTTCGGTTGGCGTTTGTATGGGCTACCATCGGCTGCTGACTCATGGCTCGTTCAAAGTCCACAAGCCGACACGTTGGTTGTTGGCGTTCATCGGCGGATTGTCGGGTGAAGGGTGTGCTCTGGACTGGGTTGCTAATCACCGCAAGCATCATGCACATAGCGATCACGAAGGCGATCCGCATTCACCTCGCGAAGGTGGCCTGTGGGCGCACATGGGATGGTTGGCGTGGAGTATCAGTGGCAAGGAGCACGCAGGACACATTAACCGTTGGGCACCCGATCTGGCGAAAGATCGTGTAATGCGATGGGTTGGACATATGTTCCTGCCGTCGCACATCGTCTGCGGCTTGGCGTTACTCGCGATCGGCCAGTGGATGGGTGGTCCCTCTATGGCCGCCTCCATGCTGACCTGGGGCTTGTTCATTCGCTTGATCATCGTCTTGCACGTCACTTGGTTCGTAAACTCCTGGTCGCACATGTGGGGCTATCGCACTTACGAGACAACCGACGAGAGTCGCAATAACTGGCTTGTCGGGCTGTTGGCCTTCGGAGAAGGCTGGCACAACAATCATCACGCCTATCCCCGGATGGCAGCTCAAGGCCATAAGTGGTGGGAGATCGATATGACGTACTGGGTGATCTTGGCGATGAAGTGGACGGGGTTGGCCTGGGACGTTGTCGACTACAAAAAGATCAGCGATCGAAACCGCTAACGGCGATCAGCCGTCTTTCACATACAAAAGCCCGCATCTCGCAAGACGTGCGGGCTTTTTTTTGCGCCCCCGAACCTCGCTGGCAGAAAAACTCTCTTGCTTTTATCGAGAGCTTTGAGAATGATACAGATACAGTTACTGGTTCGTGCGAACGCAGCACGACTGAACATCAAGCCCGTGAGACCGTCGCCTTCTTTGGCTCCGCGACCTAAACGGGGAAACAACCCAGTAGGAAGGAGGTGACCTAGTGATAGATGTCTGTACTAGCCAGCGAGGTGGCAACGCCTGACCAGGTCGGCGGACTGCAGAAAGGCAGGCCACCGGCTCGCTGAGATCTCCGATCAAATGCGAGTTAATCGAGGCCCGGTTCCTTCCCAGGAGCCGGGCCTTCGCTTTTCTTGAGGGCGATACAGCCGCGATTCTTCCGCGGTGGCCATGGGCGATCCTTGCCCGGATTATGATTATGGTCGCATCATCATCACCTCGATACTCGACGTCGATTCGAAACGCGGGACTCTATCGTAACGCGGCCAGGTCGCGAATGTCGTCCGGCAGGGGGACGCTTCTCTTCGATTTATCGCGCCTAGTCTTTTTCTCCACAAAACATCGATTCATGTTGACCCGCTAGCGACGACCAGTACAATTTCGGCTGTTGTAAGGGCCGCTGCTCCTCAGCTTTATCAACGCAGCAAACTTGCAACTCGAACCCGATTCCTTGGCTGTGTTCTCGTGAGGTATGGATTCTCCCATTAGCGACGCCGCGATCATCATCGAAACTCCGGCCAAGCTGAACCTGTTCCTGGAATTGCTTGCGAAGCGACCTGACGGCTTCCATGAGATCGAAACGCTCATGACGGCCATCAACATATACGATCGGCTCTACGTAACGAGTCTTTCCGAAGGACAAACTCAACTGACTTGTAGGTGGGCTTCCGGGATGGAGGCACTCTCAGCTTCGCGAATCAGAAACGATACCGCGACGACTTTGGACGCGTTGCCGATGGGATCGGACAACATCGTCTGGAAGGCGGTCGAGCGGTTGCGTCAACGCGCGGGAATCGCAGCCGGGATCGCGATCCACTTAGTCAAACGAATTCCCGCCGCGGCTGGTCTGGGTGGTGCGTCGAGCGACGCGGCCGCTGTGTTAGTTGCGGCCAATCGATTATGGCGGCTGGGCTGGAGCCGCGAGCAACTTTCGGAAGTCGCAGCCGACATTGGCAGCGATGTTCCGTTTTTCCTCGCACGCCGCGAGGCTGGAGTGGGCATGGCCGTCTGTCGAGGTCGCGGCGAGCGGATCGAACCATTAACCGGGATGCCACAGTTGCATTTTGTTGTGGTGCGACCACCAGCGGGATTGTCGACACCTAAGGTTTACCAACGCTGTAAAGTTCCGTCGAAACCCGCTTCGGTGGAGCCTCTAATAACTTCGCTTCGACGTGGAGACTACTTGTCGGGGCAATTATTAGTGAACCGGTTACAGCCGCCCGCCGAAGAGCTTTCGCCCTGGATCAGCCGACTGAGCGCGCTGTTTGCCAAGACAGATTGCCTTGGTCACCAAATGAGCGGCAGCGGTTCCAGTTATTTCGGGATTTGTCGCAACGCTCGACAGGCACGATGTCTGGCGAGCCGAATTCGGGCAGCCGGATTGGGCCTGACATTTCAGGCCACAACCGCTCCGCATTCACACCGCCTCGAGACAGCACCTCTGTAAGGAGCAGTTCCATGGAAATCACTGAGGTTCGCATCAAGTTGACCGACGACTCTGATGACCGGCTGCAAGCCTTTTGCTCGATCACCTTCGACGACGCATTTGTGGTACGAGATCTGAAGATCATCGAAGGCACCAACGGGCCGTTCGTCGCCATGCCGAGCCGCAAGCTGACGATTCACTGCAATCGTTGCCGCTCGAAGAATCATATTCGCGCGAACTATTGCAATCAGTGCGGCGGCAAGATGGGCAGTGAGCAAGGCTCGCGAGATCAGGGAGGACGCGACGATGGAGGCCGAGCCAAGCTGTACGCCGACATCGCCCATCCCATCAACTCGGCCTGTCGCGAGATGATTCAGAATCGAGTTGTGGAAGAGTATCGCAAGGAGCGAGAGCTTTCTCAGCGGCCGGATTACGTGTCGCGATACGAAGACGACTATGACGACGTTTTCGTGGGCAGTGATTTTGAGGATATCACGGTCGCGAAAGAGCAACCGGCGGTGAAGCCACGGATCGACAATCAGCCCAGTAAAGCCGGGCCGCGGCCCCCACATTCGGCAAGCGGATCGGAAGTTCCTAGCACCGGGACACCGAAGCAAACCAGGACGCCTCATAGTGGCTCACACACGAAACGCACGAGCTTCGGTGCGGGGATACTCGACGAGTGAGCACAGCGCGAGTCGTTTTGGACTAAGTGATGCTGACGATACTCGGTTTACCCGGCTGATCCGGCGCAGCCGGTATTCGGCCCGGCGTCCACGTCGGATGATGCTCTTGAAAAGCTGATGTTGGGCCGTTATCGACTTCGTGCTTGTGCGTTTTCATGTTCCATCGTCCACCCCGGCCTGGTGACGGACTCTTGTGGCTCGACCAGCTTGCCATACAACTCGGGCCGCCGTGCCTTTAGATAACGTTGGCCAGAGGATTGCTGAATCTTCTCCGGCGTCAACAAACCCACGACGACATCGTCTTCCAGGGCGTGGCTCTCGACAAGCACTTCACCATACGGATCGAAGATCATCGCCAGCCCCGGCTTTACGGTATCGTAGTCCCAGCCGATCGGATTCGTGAACACAGCGTAGACTCCGTTCTCGTAAGCTCGCGTTGGTAGCCAGCGCATCAACCATTCTCTGCCCTTCGGCCCACGAAACTCTTGTCGCAACCGGACGGGATCGCGATGGCGGTTATCCCACAGTCGGCGGTCGATCGTGCCGCGCCCCGGCATCACGGAAGGCAGACAGCACGTCACATGCGGCATGAAGATCATCTCGGCACCGAGCATCGCCGTCATGCGGACGTTTTCGGGCAAGTTGTTGTCGTAGCAAATCAGAAAGCCAATCTTGCACCCTAGCAAATCGATCACGTTATATTCGTCGCCGGGCGACAGGTGTGGATTCACAAACGGATGCAGCTTGCGGAACTTGGTCACGTAACCATCGGGTGCGACCGTGACATAACAGTTGTAGACTTTGTCCCCGGCGTCGCGTTCGAACAGGCCAGCCATCACGACGACGCCAAACTCGGCGGCGATCTTCGTCAGTTCCTTAATCGATGGCCCGTCCGGAACGGGCTCGGCCACCTGAAGCAGTTGTTGCTTGCTGAGACCTTGTATCCAGGTGTAGCCGGGAATGCAACCCTCGTGAAAGCTGACAATCTCGGCCCCTTGGTCGGCCGCACGGCGTGTCAGTTCGCGAACACGGCTCAGGTTGTAGGCTGGATCGCGGTCTCGGTTCTCGAATTGTGCGGCGGCAACGCGGATGTCTCTCACGATGTTCACTCCTGAAAAATGGTGTCCCGTGTTCTAGCCGCCGTAAAGGCGTGTTGCAACGGTCGAGCACGCCGAAGGCCCAGCGGGCGATCCTTCGGGCCCAATATTAACTTCAAAACTAGCGCAGGCGGCTCACTCGGTGGAACTTGCATTGCACGACTAGTGACGTAGGGTTTCCGGATCACTGCGCGCAGAAACAAAGACTTTATTAGCGGATTGGGGGATTGCCGTGAGCGTTGCCACACTAGCCGAGCCAACATCCGGGCCATTGGCCGCCGAGCATCATTACGAGTTGGCGTTGGCCAATGCACGCTCGAAGAAAATCCGCAAGGCAGCTGGCGTCGCGGCGTTTAATGGTTGGATGACGGGGTTCTTTGCCGTTACATCCGCTCCGTTCGCTCCCTTTAGCATTGCCGGATTCCTCGTCACTGTCGGGCTTGGCATCGTCGCTTACAACGAGTTTCAAGGTCGCAAGCGGCTGTTGCGTTTCGATGCATCGGCGGCTCGACTGCTGGGTTGGAATCAAATCGGCTTTCTGACAATGATCATCGTCTATTGCCTCTGGATGATGTTCAGTGGTCTGACCGGCGAGGGGCCGTTTGCGGCTGAAATGGAAGCGAAGCCCGAGTTGCGTGAGGTGCTCGATGGCATCGACGGGCTGGATTACATCTATACGCTGATCGTCTTAGCCGTCTATGGCACGGTGATCGTGTTCACCGCGATCTTTCAAGGCTGGAACGCATACTATTACTTCGGTCGCCGCAAGCATGTCGAAGACTACGTTCGCGAGACGCCAAGCTGGGTGATCGACGTGCAGCGCGCGACGATGGCGAGTTGACCGAGCTACCGTCCAGTTAGTCGTAGAACGGAATTCATTCCGTTCGTTGCGTCACGAAGGCGATTGAGAATGTGGGGTCAATCGAGTTTAGTTGCCGAAATGAATTCCGGCCTACGCCTCGGTCTCCGTCGGGCCGTTCGACCGCCCACATCATCGCTTCGGGCGGGAATTGTCTGGTCTACAATCAGACCGCGATTCCGTTGGCATCACGAAAAAAACGCGGCAGCTTTGCAGCTAATCCGCGTTTAATTCGCTTGCACCTCGGAGATTTGTGTGACGGATGCACTACCACATAAACTCGATACCGCCGAAGCCGCCGTGATAGAAGACATTGCCGTTGCGGTTGAGTTGCGTAACGCGTGTTTGGCTTGGGGCTCCACCCGTCAGAACGTTTGGCGCCACGGAGTTAAAGTTCTCGGGTGCCAGGGCGACGCCATCCATAAACATGAAGTTGTAACCGACTCGCACCGTCCAGTGCGGTCCAACTCGCCACATGAAATACAAGTTGGCGTCAGTGGCCAGTGCAATGTCATATTTGGTCAAGGAATCGCGATACGTGCGTCCATTCGCGGGAATCGACGTTGTTGCCAGAATATTCGTAGTTTGGGTGACGTAGTTTCCGTAGACACCAGCCTTGAGATCCGCACCAACATTGATACCGGGAACGAGATTCAGCCACGCATCGCCGCCCACTTGCAACCCGGTCAGGCTGTTCCGCGTGCCAATGTTGTAGTTCATGAAACCGCGGCTTGGCGCGCCGCCGCCCAGCGTAGCGTAGGTGAAATCTTCCAATAGGTAGAGATATCGTACACCCGCCAGCCACGAGTACTGCAATCGGCAGTTCGGAGCAGTGAAACGCTTTCGGACATTCAACTCGAAGTTGTCCACCGATGATGTGTAGGCCAGCGACTGCTGACGCGAACGGTCGGTTTCGTCAAACCCGCCGATCGGGTCCGTACCGTAGTTGCTGAGCACGGAATACAAATCGTCCGGAAATGCTGGCCCTGGATTCGGTGGTGGAGAAAAGTTCCCTGGGGCTCGAATGACGGTTGCGGACGACGACCAATCGAGCAAACCGAAGTAAGTGAACTCCAACGCCGCTCCCGCGAAGATCTGATGAGCGGCGGTCAATCGGTAACCAAGTTCTTGGTCAAAGTCGAGATTGTCGGTACTGAGTACGATGTCGCCGTTGATGCCGTCGCTGGCAAAGTTCACGGTGCGGGATGCTCTTTCGCGATTCAGATAGATACCGTCCATCGTGATGTCGTACCAACGAGGTGCGCAGGGACCGCCTTCCGCGTACGGGAGCAGCCGGGACAGGAATCTCGCACCAAATCCGGAGCCTCCTCCCAAGCACGCGTCACATCCATAGCCACCACACGAAGCACAACCGCCACCAGCATATTCGCCACCGTATCCACCGCCCAGCTCATACCCAGCCGGTGCGTTCATGCCGCCCATCGATGGGAACGGTTGGGGAGGAGCGTAACTTGTCGATTGCACTCCCCAGTTCGGCTGCATCGCCACACTGGGCTCGTAAGCGCCGGGTCCATAACCGGCTGGCATATAGCCGGCTGGCCCTGGCATGTTGTACATCGCTTGCGGCGCAGGATATTGCGCGACGCCAAACGGTACTTGGCCCGTCATTCCAGCATTCGAATACTGAGCCATTGCCTGCGGCGGTGGCATGATAATACCTTGCGGCTGGCCTGGGCCTGAAAGCGGCATCGAGCCTGCTAATCCTGGTGGAGGCAGCTGAGCGCTTGCCTGATTAGCAACGCTCGCCACCACAATGGCCGCCAAGAGAGTCGCGACGCTCCCCCTGAGATTCTTCATCGGGATGATCTCCACCACACAAACGGGTTACGCCAGTGCAAACGGAGGTTCCGCTCGCTGGCTCTTCCAAGTTGGTTCGCCGCCCGGTCAATCGTTAGATAGTAGTCGTTACCATCGGCACGATCGGACCAAGCGTTAAACTCGCTCGTCATTTCCTATCGGTTCGGCATAATGCGTAGAACCAGTTCCTTCCGCATTGCCGGCATACTCCACTTAATCGGCAGAGTTGTCACTGAAATCCTGCGTTTCCGATAATTCCTTGCCCAAGCTCAGCACCGTTTTGCCACTAGCTCACGCGAATGCGCATTGTAAGTAGAATGGGTAAATAGGTTTGCAAGATAGCATCTCAGCCCAGTATCGATTCGCAACGAGCTCACGCCAAAACGGTGTCTGCAAACGCCCACAAAGATATTCCGCTCAAACTAAATCCGGGAAGTTCTTGCGAAATGGGAGGCGTCTTGCCAGAATCTACGGAAGCATGCGCTGACACACTGAAACAGAGACGGGACGAATCTCATGGCAAAGGTGAAGTTGATCGAGACCAGCGAGAAGTTCGTGGCGGTATTGGAGCGAAGCCAGTTGTTCGCTCCAAATCAGCTCGATGCGATCAAGAAACTCGCAGAAACCGCGGAAGATCCCGTACAGATTGCCCGAGCGCTGCTGAAAAACGATTGGCTCACCAAATGGCAGGCCAGTCAAATGCTATCAGGCTTCTATCATTTAACGATTGGGAAATACCGCCTATCTGACCAATTAGGCAAAGGTGAATTGGGCAATGTCTATCTCGCCGAGAACCCGAAGCTAGGACGCAAGGTTGCGCTCAAGATACTGTCGAAGAAACATACCGGCGATCCGGAGATCGTGAAACGATTTCTGAACGAGGCCAAGGCCGCTTCTGCCCTGGATCATCGCAACATCGTCCATGTCCATGACGTCAGCAGTGAGGGGCAACGGCACTACGTCGTGATGGAATATGTTAGTGGTCGAGATCTGCAAAGCCGAGTCGATGCCGACGGGAAGTTGTCGATCGCTGACGCTACTAGTTTCATTCGGCAAGCAGCCGAGGGCTTGCAGCACGCACACGAGCAAGACGTCATCCACCGCGACGTGAAGCCCGCGAATATCCTGGTGGACGATCAAGGCGTGGTAAAGATTCTCGATATGGGCGTGGGACACCTCCGTAAACCGGAGAAATCGTCGGTCGAGAATACGGGCGAGCTGATGATGTCAGCGGTTGCCTACATGGCACCGGAACATGCTCGTGGTCAAAGCGTTGATGCCCGCTGCGACATCTATTCTCTGGGGGCTGTCTTGTACTTCCTGCTAACGGGCCGTGCGCCGTTCTCCGTGAAGACGGATGCCGAGCGGGCCAAGATCAAAGTATCGAAACGCCCCATCCCGCTCAACGAGCTGCGGAGTGATACGCCCCAGCCACTCGTCGACCTGTGCAACCGAATGATGGAGCTCAATCCCGCCGACCGGTTTGCATCGCTAGCGGACGTACTTGCCGCATTGAAGGGCGACATCGATCTCGCGTCAGATGTTGCTTCCAGCAATGAAGGCGATGATATCGCTGAAGCTGAACCGGCTGAAGTCGAAATCGCCGAATTGGACACCGAGGCGGAAGAGGACACGTCCCAGGAGGAGGAGATCAAGTCGGAACCAAAAACAGATTCGAAATCGGCGACAGCGGGGTTCTCCATCGATGTAGGTGCTGCCGCCAAACCCGTCGCCGCCGGCGCACCGGTCGACTTTGCGATCAACACGAAAAGACGCAAGAAGAAACCTGCTCCCGTGCCAGCACCAGCAGCCAAGGCAGCTGCGGAAGAGCCTGTCGAGCAGAAAGCAGTTGTCGAGCAGAAAGCAGTTGCTGAGAAGAAAGCAACTCCCGAGAAGAAAGCAGCCGAGCCGGCGAAGGCGAGCGATCACACTTCCACGCCCGCAGATAAGCCCGAACTTGCCAGCACCGAGCCCAAGAAAGGACTGTCGAAGGCCCTCATCATCGGCGGTGCTTGTGCCGCCGCTTTATTGCTGATGGTTGGCAGCGGCGTGGGCGCGTTGATGCTGTTCGGGCGTGGCAAAAAGGAAGTGGCTCAAGTGGCCCCAGTCGCAGCCGCAAGCGACGACGGAACCTCGAGCGAAGCAGTCCCAAGCGACGAAGCGCTGGAAGCGACCGCCAGCGACACTCCGGAAGGTACTGCCGATGCAGCGTCGCCTTTCGACGCGCCCGCGGCAGAGCCAGCCCCAGCAGCAGCTGACGCTCCTGCGAACGACGCCGCTGCTGCTGCTGCTGCTGTCACGGAACCTGCGGCTCCGTCGGAACCGAAAGCGACAATCCCGAATGAGGCGACAGAAGCTCCAGCCGAACCGACGGCACCGCCCACCGAGCCCGCGCCCGCGCCTGACACGCCCGCTCCAGAAAAGCCCGCTGAAGTCAAGCCAGAAGAGAAGAAGCCCGCACCAGAGAGCAAACCCGAACCGCCTAAGGAACCCGAAAAGAAAGCGCCGCCAGCGCCACCAAAGCCTAAGACCTTTGTGTTTCAACCGGCGATTGACTTACCGATACCGACGGCCGATGCGCCGGAGTTGACGCTCGGCCAGATCAACATCCGCCCGGACGATGCTGTCTTCATCAGTCTGGATGGCGGTGATATCGCTGCTGCGGGACGCTTTGAGTTTTCGGTTCAGAACGCTCAAGACGGTGTGGCACCGCGCGACTGGGAGTTCTACCTCAGCGATGGCAACGCCGATCCGGTAGTCATCGCCACGATGTCGATGCCCGAAAAGGATCTGAAGTTTAAATGGACACCCGTCGGGATCGAGAATGCAACGGCTACCAATTTGCGGAATTGCTCGCTAAAGATCACAGCCGGCCAGGACCAGCCGCAAGATCTCGCCTTGCGGACGCCGCAGAAGGTCGCCCCCATTACCATCGATCTCGAAAAGTCCGCGACCGCAAAGCTACCGCTGGAAGGCGCCCCCGATCGCAACTCACTCAAGCTCGAGGTCACGGTCAAAGGCCACAAGAGCTCTGTCGAGCCCGCGCAGATCGAACTCGGTAAGGGTGGCGATGCGGTGATCTATTTCGGCGAGAACCAAGAACAAGCAGCCTTCGCTTTGAAACTAGAAGCCAGCATCAACGCACGCGGGATTCAAGTCAAAACCGATCCTCACTTCATCGTTCCGGGGACACCGCCGGTTCGATTGAACAAGGCTTCCATCAAGAAGTACGAGGCTGCACA
>CAUJKL010000666.1 GCA_963204995.1 Planctomycetota bacterium
GATTGCCGCAAAGATCCCGATGCGACCAATGAACGGCTCGGACGAATAAAACGTGAACCGGAACCGCCGTCCGGCTCAAACTAAATGGAAACGTGGTTGGCGGCGGCCCGGTTACGAAGGTCGCCAGCAAGAGCATCGTGATGCAATGTACCCGATCTGGACGCTAATCAGCACGGCTGTGACTGTGATGTTCTTCGTCGGAATCGTCACCGCGTGCTTGTGGGAACGCAGGCCGGTTCAGCCATACATTCTGCCGCCAGCGGACAATACCTATGAACCAACGGCCATCGCCGCCTCTGAGAATTCAGTCGCGGAAAGGCTTGACTATAAGCACAGTGCGACAACACACGATGGGAAGGGACGGTTGTACCACGTCCGATACGATTTCTGGGTATCGCCCGATAGACGCACGCTCGCTGTCGTTGGAGGTGGCACGGTAGCGTCCATTCCCGTCAACGGCGTGTGGCTTTGGTCTCGCGCCACTAATGGCCAAATACTATGCACGACGAATGAGATTGGGGAACAAGATATTTCAGGAATCGTGTTACAGGAAACGTGGCCCGCAAAGACATTGAGAACGCTCTGTGACAAACACGAGGACAGGCTTCAAACAATCGGCATAATTCCGTTTCCGGTGGACGAACCGCTTCGCGGCCACTTTGAAATCCGGCGTGCCATTTTTGATGCCCTCGTAGAACGTGGCTATGCATACTACGCTTCAGATGACAAGATGGTATGGCGTTATACCCTTCTCGGCGCTTTCGTTTTCTACGTAGCTGCAAGATGGCTACGTCCCATTGGTCGCTTCTTTCGTTCGCTTGTTCCACAGTCGGCTGGCTAACAAACCGTTGCACACGGAGCCGCGGGTCGCGCGGTTTGGTAAGATCAATGCCGTTCGCCGCGACTCGGTGAACGGTAGCGTTCGTCGAGTCAGTTGCTTCTGACGCTGGGTGCATGGCCGTGCGTTTGAGCGGGGCGGTTGTGGCTGGATGATCGTTCTACCGATTGGATCGCTGATCTTGTTCAAGGTGCCCGGTTGAGAATCTGGCGTCCCCGAGGTGCCTGGACAGCGCTGGCCGCAATCGACACCGAATCGTGGAGCGAACAAAAAGGTGGATGACAAAAACATCGGAGGCGTTGCCGACGTCATCTCGGAGTGTTCCGATCTTTTTGCCATCCATCTTTTTGTCATATCGCTCCCGAGAGACCGATTTGGCGTGGGATCTCTGAACGGAGCCCGTCGAGCGGGCCGTCGGAGGCGTCGGAGAACACCATCGACAATAAACAACCGAACGTTGAGACGAACGTCACGCTCGGGTGATGGGAGTTCTGAAGATGTCGCAGGCGAGCTTTCATAAGAGGTGGCATTACTCATCCAAGCCGCGGAGCAGTTCGATGCGATCGAACAGTGCGGGACCGGCGATGGCGGTGGGGGCGATCCCCGTGAGAGTGAAGTCGCCGAAATCTTGCCAAAGGTCGCGGGTCATCACAGTCCAATCCGCCGATGGGCGCGGAGCGATGCCGACGGCTTGCCAACCGGTCAGATTTTTGCCGGCGAAGTAGCGGCGGAGCGGTTGATCGGCGGGAGGCCAGTGTCCGTTGTCGGCGAACTCCAGCATCGCGCCCGAGGCTTGCGGCGACTTCCAGGCGAAGCGGATGTAACGATACTCGCCGACGGCGGGCGTCTCGCGGATGCGGAACTCCCAGCCTTGGATGCGTGGCGAGAAACGTTGCGGCGGTGTGATGCGGAGACTCGCTTCGCCCGAGTACTTGTCGCTGGTGATGAACTCGGCGGTGCCGGTTCCTTCGTTGAGCGCGGCGGCCAGCGATTGGTTGTCGTCCAGCAAGACGACGCGATCCTGCGGCTGCCTGATCCATGCAATCACATCGGCCACGTCGTTGGGCTTGAGCAACTTTACAAGATCTTCGGGCATCATCGAGACGGTCGAGACACGCATCTCTTCGATCTCGTTCCGCAGAATGACTCGCAACTCGCCATTGATCGCTGCGGCGTCCGGCGCGGCATTGTCGGGTGGTTGCAGGTTGAGTGTCGTCGGCAATTGGGGCGATTGTTTCAACGTCAAGCTCGTCGGCGACTCGGATGCCAGCAGGCCAATGAACACCTGCCCCGACTTGGTCGCCACGATGTAGGTCATGTAGCCAGGCGAGATGACGTCGCTCGGCGCGAGGATGTCGCGGATGATCGTCTCTTCGGATCGTTGGAACTCGGAACTGAGGTCCGGCCCGACGGAGATCGTCGCGCCAAGTCCATGCGCCTGGTGGCATTGGCCGCACACCTGACGAAACAGCTGCTGGCCACGAGTCGGATTGCGCGACGAGTTCAACGCCGCGGCATATGCGGGGAACAGTTCGAGCGCGGCCGAATTGTTCGCAGTCAGCAGCTGGCCCGCCCGCGAGCGGATGTCGGCGTCATTGTCTTCCAGCAACTGCGTGCGTTGCACCGCCGAGAGTGCGGTCGGCGCGATCGACTTCTGCTCCAGTGCATCGAGCAGCGCCGCAAGGCGATCGCGTCGCGAGAACACAGCACCGAGAATTGCTTCGTGCAGTCGGGGCGTCGCGGACGGGAGCGCCGACAATAACGCCGGAGCAATCGAAGCGTCATCCTCACCCGTCAGTTCCTCGATGGCGGCGAGACGAGCGTCCGTGTTCAAGGTCACGTCGCTCAACCGCTGCTGTGTGTCGTTCAATCGGGCGGCGCGCTCGTCGGCAGATTCGAGTCGCATCAACCGGACAAGCAACAGCGCGAGCGAACGGACTTCGGCGTTGTCACTGGATATCAGCGACTTGACCGTCTGCCGCGATTCGTCAGTGAGCGTTACCGCCGCGGAGCCGCGGAAGCTCGACCGGATGCCTTGCAGACAGACGATCTGCGTCGCTCGGTCCTTAACCGCCGCGATCGTCACGAGCGCCGAACTGAATGACTGCTCATTACGTTGTGCGGCGATGGCGGCACACAGCGGCTCAAGCATCCCGCGAGCCTGTCCCAATCCGGCGGGATCGCCCAGCAGCTCGTTGAGCAACTCGCTCCCTCGCGTCTCGCCCGCCGAACTCAGAATCGCGGTCCTCATCCACGGATCATCTGCCTCTCGCCGCGCAAGCCGCGCGAGCGTCGGCAACTTCAATTCGGAGTAAAAGCTCCCCGGCACCAGCGACGAAGCCAGTTGCAGCCGCACGATCGGCTCGGGATCTTCCGCCAGTCGCGTCATGGCCTCGATCAAGCGTTGGTCTTCGGTGCGAGTTTCCGCCAGCAGCAACGCCTGGCGACGGACACCGGGATCGGCGTGCTGAAGCGACGCGTGAATCAGTTGCGGAGACAGTTTGTCGAGTGCGTCCAACGTGTGCAGAGCATTGATGACCGCCGCCGGCTCCCTGGATTCGCGGACCAGCTTCTCCAAAACAGGTGCGGCGATCGTCGCACCGCGTTCGATCAGTAACCGCCGAGCGGTCTGTCGTCGCCACAACAGCGGGCTGCCGACTTCGGCCGCCAGTTCTTCCGCGCTGAGTCGGCTCATTTCGACGCTTGTGCGCGAAGCCGCGCGGTCACTCGTCAGCCGCCAGATGCGACCGTGGTCCTTGCCGTTGGTTACGCCGTACTGCTGCTGCAAGTAGCGCGGGATCGCCGAGTAGTCTTCGATGATCTCGCGATAGAAGTCAGTGACCCAGACGCAACCGTCGGGACCGTGTGTCAGCGCAATAGGATGAAACCAGGCGTCGGTCGAGGTCAGAAACTCGGAAGTCGCTTCTCCCTTCGCGCGGCTCAGCATCAGCTGCAAACCGTCGCGAGTGATGACCGAGCGATGGATCAGATTCTGCGCCGGCTCGCAGGCCAGCAGCTGTCCGCGCAGACCGGGGAGTACGTTGTCTTGATACACGAGCGGCCCGCAACACGAGGTGAAGTAGCCGTTCGGCGCGGACTCGGCGATGCCCCAACCATCCGTATAGAACTTCGAGAAGCCCGGATCTTCCGCCCTCTTGCTGCGCCACGGATGCGGCTTGCTGGTCGGATAGACGCGGCGATCGGGGAAGACCTGCACGGTCAGCGGTGGCGTCGCGACATACGGATTGCGAGCCAGTGTGTGCCACGGCAGCGGCACGACGAAGTGAGCCGGCCAACCGACCGAACTGACGAAGCGATCGCCCGACTCGGTGAAGGTGTGCCCCAACCCGCTGACCGCGCCGCTGATTGGCTCGATGGCTGAACCATCCGCCTTGATGCGGAAGTCGGTGTTGGGCAACTGCACGGGTTGCTTCAAATACGGCCCCGTAATCGTGGCGTCGCCGTGCGCGCGGCCGACGTAAATCCAGTCATCGAGTCCCCACTGCGGATTCCCCATGCGTCGGTCGAGCACACCGACCGGGAAGCCGGTGAAGAGCACTTCGCGGACTTCGGCCTTCCCGTCCCCGTCGCGATCGGCCAAGAAAATAATGTCCGGCGCGGCGACCACGATCATCCCGCCGCGCGCGGGACAGATGCCGAAGCACGCCGGCAGCCGATCGGCCCACACCTCGGCCTTATCCATCAGCCCATCGTCGTCACTGTCGGTCAACCGCTTGACGGTGCCAAACGTCCCCGCCTCGGCCTCCTTCTCGATGTGCTCCGGCACGAAGAAGCGCCGCACCACCGTATCGAGCTTTCCCGTCTTGTTCAATTCATCAACATCAATCTGCCCGTCGAGGTTGTAGCCATGCAACTCACACACGAACAGCCGCCCGTGTTCGTCCCAGCACACGCCCGATGGCTCACGAATGAGCGGCTCGCTGGCCACCAACTCCATCCGCAATCCCGACGGCAGCTTGAACGACTTTGCAGCGTCGCTCGGTGCGAGCGGCCGCGGTGCATCGTCTGGCTTCGGAATCTGAGCCGACGCGGCTGCTGGCAGAAGAAGCAATAGTCCGACGAAGCCGAGTCCAACGAAGTGAGAGAGACGACCAATGGAAACAGTTGTTGCTTGCCAGCTTATCATTCGTCGTCTCCCTCGATTCGTTGGAGTATTTGCATTTCAAAACCTATTGCGTCGAGATCACTGCCGCCGCCGGTCGCTTGCATAGCGCGATTGGCGCGTTGCACGCATCCTGAGATGGCTGGGCGTGTCAGGTGCGGTGTTGGAACTCAGCTTACATCTAATTGTCATCGGGAGTTGGTGCGTTCGTGCGTTACGGTAGCGAGGCTCCGTCCGAGCGGTGAAGCTTGGATCACGCAACTCGCCGCGCCGGTTGCCGAGACTACTGGGCGATCACACTTCGCCTTCTTCGCAATTGTTCACTCTCCTTACTGCCGATCCGCTGGAATGTACGGGATCAATCCTTTGTTGAAGGCCATCTCCTGCACTTCCCGGGGAGCTTCGCGGACGTCCAAGATGAACCCGTTGACCTGAAGCATCCAGACCATCGGATCGTCATCCAGGCGGCTCGGCAAGATCCAGGCGGTGTCAAGCTGGTGGAGCTTCAGCATCTTTCGGATTGCCGCCAGCTTCGCCGCCCCGCTGCTGGGGCTGGTTCCCAGATAGTGGTCGATGTCGGTTGATCGCATATAAGGCGTCTGGGTCTTGTCATGCAGAAAGTTGGCTCCACCGACGGCACGCACGATTCCGCTCGCCCAGGCATTCGGACTTCCGTGGAGCAACGGTGAAGGACGCTTACGGGCCAGTTTCTCGGCCATCTTGCGGCACAGCACGGCGTACTCTTCGTTCAGATGTTCCTTGCAAAACTTGTCGATCAATCCGAGGATAATCTCCAGGGACTGTTCCTTTTCCTCCTTCGACGGCGGCGTTGGGATCGACTTGGCTTTCGGTATTTTCGGAGGCAGCGGTTTGTCCGAGATCGGCAGCGACGTGACGATCCCGAGCCGTGCCTTTGCTTCCTTGTAATCCTCGTTTAGATTTCGCCGGATACCAGGGCCAAACGAAATGTTGTAGTTGCCCATCAGGCCGTCGTAGACGATCACGCCCTTAAAGGGCAGCAGGACCGTCTGCGTCATGACCGGCCGATGCGGCCCGAAAAAGTCCTCGAATGGTTGCGTCAACGCCAGGACGCCGTACGCGATGGCCGGGGCAGTTGCCGAGAGAAACACCGTGTATTTTTTCAGTTCACGGAAGACATAAAAGCGTCCCGTTACGAGATGTCGCCAAGATCGAATGATGTCCAGTTCGTCTTCCGACAAGTGGGCCGGGTTTTCATCGACAAATGCTTGGATTAGATCGATGTTGGCATTCAAGGCGTCACGAACTTTGACTCGGACATCCGGCGGCAGAGCGGCGAATTCCATCGGTGTGCCGAGTTGGTCGGGAATCACCTTGAGACGCTGATTCACGAAGAACATGAGCGTCCGGTGCAACCGGAAGAACAGTTGGGCATCCTGAGGTTCGAGAAGCATGGATATTCACCAATCCTCAATTGTTTTCAATCGCAGTCTTTTGACCGGGTAAGGACGCGGAGCCCAGCCACCTCGTCGGGAACGACCAGCCTTGCGTTGCCCGTGCAGCCCTTGTCTTTCTCGCAGCGTCCACCGGCTGAAAACAATTGGCCGTTCGATAGCCCGACGATGCCAAGCGAACAGTCAAATTCGTATCGGCCAAGCAGGTTGAAGTCTGGGTCAGTAACCAAAAGAATCTTCGGATCTCCGTAGCAACCAAACCACCAGCGATCGTGGGCAAACGCCGCCGTCTGGATGCCAAGGTGCGTGTGGCCACTCTTAATGACGTGTTTCTTCATGAACTTGAAGTCGGCATCGTATTCGTACACGTAGTTTTCTGGCACGCTATCGGGCAGTCCGCCGACCGCGAAGAAACGGCCATCTCGATACTCAATGCCGCCTGCGCCGTGGAACACTTCTTGCGTCTCGTGTTTGGACAGCAAGGTCAGATCATCGGCATCGTAAACGTAGACCCACGAGTCGGCGTTACCTTTGGGATCGTTGAACTCACCCAAATTTACGGCGACATAGATCCTGCCATTGTGATGACACAGATCGCCGTGATGACTGGCGACTTCGACCTTCTTGATCACGCTGCCGCTGTTGTCGGTCTTCACGAGTGTCGTCGTGAAGCTCCAGTAGATGGCATCAATGTCGTTCGTGCAGATGCCTTGCAAGTGATGGCGGTACGAGCCTTCGCATTGGACATTGCTGAAATGCGACAACACTCCGTTTACGAATTCGATCACGACCTTCGTGGGCTCATCGTTGGGCGTGCCAAGCTCGTCGTTCAGTGAAACATGATCCTTGCCAGCGGCGGGATAGGCACTGGCCTCGAAACCCGCTTCCTGCAAAACGCTGACAAGCCGATTGGACTGGCCTTTGGTTTCGGGATGCTCGGCAACGTGCAGGATCAGCAGTGGCGGGATGTACCTGCCTTGGGCCACGTGCGTGACCGGAGATAAATCCCTCTGACTTGCTTCGTCACCGAACTTGCGGCGGTAGATATTGGCAATGCGTTCTTCAACGGTCGCAATCTGCATTGGTACGTCGTAAGTGTCGCCATCGACCGGGACGCACCCCTTGATGATCGACGCCAGCGTCAGCCCCTCGGACTTCAAGTAGCGGTTGTCCGTGCAAACCAGTGCCGCCAGTTGTGCTCCCGCCGAATGTCCCATGACGAACATTCTATTTGGATCGCCGCCAAACCCTCGAGCGTGGTCGTGGACCCAGCGGATCGCTTTTGCCACGTCTTCGCCCATCTGCTTGATTGTGGCCTCGGGCAGAAGCCGGTAGTTGGTCGAAACGAAAACAAAACCGTGATCCACGAAAAACTGCGGCTTCGCTTTCACATCTTCCTTGCCGCCCGCCTGCCAGCCGCCGCCATGAATCCAGAAAACAATCGGATGGTTCTCGCCTTCCTGCGGTGCATAGACATCAAGGGTTTGGTGCTCATTCTTCGGCTCAGCGTAGGCCAGATCACGCTGAACTTTCATCTCGGCGGCGACGGTTGGAGCTGCGACCAGTAGTAAGGCAAGTGCGATTACGCGAGGCATGATTCTCTCTTTTGGGTTAACCGGCAGACGAGTCTCTAACGCAGACATTCTATCGAGAACAATTCCATCCCGATAGAATTATGTCGAAGGCATTGTTGTCGAAGGCCCTGTTGACAATGTGCTCGCACCACAACTTCTCTTTCGCCATGTCCAGGCAGGGGGCGTCTGGAGAAGCCAAATCAACGGCGGAACTTGAAAGAAAGGTGTAGTGCGTCGTATCTAAAGCCGCGACACAATTCGAGACTTTTCGGTAATCAGTACCACATCTTGAAACAGGCGGGTGGCTGTGGCGGAGTCTTCGACGCCACGGCGGATTGGAGTTCATGGTAAGCCGGGGCTTCGCGGACTCAGCCCCAGCCACCTCCACCTCGGTCCATGAAGTTATTTCCTGGACGATCCTAACCTTCGGGGAACGGGGATTTTCAGCTCCGCTGGCATAATAGCAGCTGCGGATGTGGGCGAACTCAATCCTTCGCGGTCACCGCTCAGTTTTTTGAGTTCTCTGTGTGCGGATTGCCA
>CAUJKL010000667.1 GCA_963204995.1 Planctomycetota bacterium
CATGTTCAGTTGTGGCCGCTTGCATACGGGCGACACTGTCGACGATGTGATCGACATCGTTGTCCGGCGCGGCTGCGGCGGATTGTATTTTAGCGGGATCGTCTGTTTGGGAATTGCATCCGGCGAGCAGTGCGAAAGCGATGGCGTAGGTGAGGTGACGAAGCATAGAGTTCTTAAGCACGATAACTTCAATAATTCACCCGGCAAAAACGAATAACAATCTAACCGTCTGTACTCGGACGGGGGTGTGATCCCAAACGGTGCCAGCTAGCAACCGCTTGCTAGCACGGAATCTTATTGGCTGAAATTGCTATCGAAAAAAGGCGGGCACTCCTTCATGTTGATGGTTGTTCTTTACAACTTCCATCCACCTGCAAGGAGGCCCGCTATGCAAATCCAAATCGCGACGCAAAACCGACAAACGACCGACAGGCAAGATCTACAGATGATCGACGCTCCCGAAGTCATCATCAATCGGTTTCAAAATGAGACCATCGACCAGGCCAACCAGTGGATCCTCCAACTCCGAAACGATCCCGACCAGTTGGCCTCCATCGAACAACAAATCGACCAGCATTATCGTCAAGGGGCCGGATCTTTAACAGCCGCCGTGCTCGCCGTGGCCACCGCACATCCGCAGATGGAACAACACGTGCAAAAAGTCCGCGACAACGCCGCCGTTCCGCTCCGGCCGCCGCAGCCACGCACGATCAAAGTCCGGCTGCTGTGCGGACTCGTGTTGTGGATCACGACCGCCTACTGTGCTCCGCGACGCAACAAAAATACCGCTCGCAGTGAACAACTCATCGGCCTGTATCCGGAACTGGCCGCACTGGGATTGGGCAAAGGGTGCAGTCCGGCCCTGCAATACAAAGTCGCTCGCCTGGTGGCCCTCAGCCCTTCGATCGAAGCCGCTCATCGAGAACTGCGTCGCGAAGGCATCCAGCTGGACAAGAAGGCCGTCCGCCGCATCGCCGAACAATTGGGACAGCAATTGCTGGAGTTGCGGCGTCGCGAGTTGTTCGCTTGGCGAGCGGGCTGGCTGCCGGCCGGCGACGAACTGGCTGGCCGCCGCGTGGCCGTGCAAATCGACGGCGGTCGCGTGCGTTTGCGAGAAAACAAGCAGCGGAAGAAAAACCAATCGCAGAAAAAAGGTCGCCGCCCGAAATTCGACACGCCCTGGCGAGAACCCAAGGCGTTGATCATCTTCGAGTTCAACGAACAAGGCAAGATGATCAAGCAGGAACGCCAACCGCTGATCGACGGCACGCTGTTGGGTCCGGATCATGTGGCGGAACTGGTGGCCTTTCATCTTCATCGATTGGGCGCGGCGCGGGCCGCGAGCGTGGTCTTCATTTCGGATGGAGCGCGTTGGATCTGGGACCGTCTGGAGTGGATCGAAAAGCGAGCGGGGTTGGATCCGGCGAAGACGGTGCATGTGTTGGACTTTTGTCACGCGGCCCATCACATCAGCTTGGCGTTGTCGCACCTGGGGTATTCGTCGTCGGCGCGGCGGAAGCGTTATGTCGAACTGCGGAAGCTGCTGCACAACAGCCGCCATGACGAAGTGGTGCGGAAACTGACCGAGCGAGCGAAGGGACAAAAGCTTCCCGAGGAGCATGCGGTGTGGACGGAGATTCGTTATTTGGAGCGACATGGTTTGGAGGGTCATTTGCGTTATGCGACGTATCGTCGTCGCGGCCTTCCCAGCGGCAGCGGCGCGATCGAGAGCACGATTCGTCGGGTGATCAACTTGCGTTTGAAGAGCAACGCGATGTATTGGTTGGAGGAGAACGCGGAAGGGATCTTTGCCTTACGGGCGTTACTTTTTTGCGACCGTTGGGAGGCGACGTTAGCGCGTCTGCGTGGGGCGATGTCGCGAGACCGTCGTGTTGATTGGCGTTGGGCGGCACCGGACCTTGGCGATTTGAAGGCAGACGCCCCGATCGCACCACCCCCGCCGCAACCCCCACAAAAACAGCAACCTCCCGCACTGGCGCTGTGAAACGTTTTGGGATCACACCCCTTTGATTGAGCGCGCCGTCGGTGCGGTTCCAAGCGGTGAGGCGGTCTTGGTTGTCGTAGCCGGTGGAATCGAAACCGTAGGGTGCCATGACGCCGGAGATGGTCTCGGACGTTTTGTTTTTGTTGGCATCGTAGGTATAGTTGAAATCGGCTCCGGTTAGATTCGTGCGGGTGATGGACGAGACGAGGTTGTCGTTGCGGTAGTTCCAGGTCGTGCCAATACCATTGCCATAAAGCGATGTGGATAGGCGTCCGCCGTTGTCGTAGGTGCGGGTGTCAACAACCGAGCCATCGTAAGTGATCTGGCTGAGCAGATCGCGAGCTGTGTAGCCGCGACTAACCACCTTGCCATCAGGATAGGTGATGCTGGTCTTGCGGTTGGCGGCGTCGAAGCCGCTGCCAACCATGTAAGTTTGGCCGTAAGCGGTCAAGGATTCACTCACAAGTCTTGAAGCGTTGTCATAACCCATCGCTACGACGTTATTGTAACGTCCGCTGGTCGCGGATGTCATGCGACCGGCGGAATCATAAGTGAAGGTGTCGGTGTCGGACTGGTCGGCTAGGGGACTGACCGCTCCACCGAGGTAGTCGCGTGAGGTCAATCGTCCCGCCAGATCATAGTTGTGCGTCGCGGTATCGCCTTGCTGGTCGGTCTTGACCGCGATGCGACGTGCGGCGTCATAGGTAAAACCGACCAGATCGTAGTCGGCGTCGCCGATGCTGCTGGTCGGCCCATGGCCGGGGAAGGCTTCGCTGGTCTTCAGGTTGCGGGCGTCGTACGTGTAAACGGTCGCGTCGCCATTGGCATCGTAGTTATCACCGTCGAGCAGCGACAGCAAGTTGCCGTTGGCATCGTAACCCCACTGCGTCACGCTGCCGATGCGGTTGGTGCATTGGACTTGCCGGTTGCGGGCGTCGAACGAGCAGAGAGTTTCCGCGTTCTTGGCGTCAATCGTTTTGAGGATGCCGAACCTACCTCATAGCGTCAGATTTGGTGGCTGTCGGCCTTTCACATTCTTCTCTCTCCTTTGCAGACTGTGCAAGCATTCTGCGCAATCGCGACTCCGAATCCTGCAACAACAATGTTTCGATCCAGACTCTGCAATTGCTCCATCCATCGCCCCGTGCGTCATTTATCTCATCGGGGGCGTCCTCAATCCATGGCGCTTCCAGGTCAAACTTTCCCTGCGATCTATACCTCCATGCCTTACTTTCCCCCCAGTCCAAATCCAAGACAAACGCATGCTCACAGGCGAACCACCCGGCCCAAAAATACCGCTGATACAGTTCTCGACCGTTATACGTCGATTGACGTCCGTCTTTGTGATGTAATACGACCTCACCGAAGAAGTGGCTCGGGACGACAACACTCGGACGAGGCGGAAGTGGCTTGCGCACTGAAAGTGACACAATCCACATTATTCCGAGAGTCAATGCCGTCGCTAACGCAAGACATAGTAGGTACTTATTACGCATCGGTTACACTGCCTCATCGCACATATTGAGGGACGGTGGGATTGGTATAGCCGTCCTTTCCATCACCTTCGCACGTGACGCAATAGATCGTTTCGTGTCCTGGATACTTGCGTTCGTACTCCTCGAAACCGAAACATGTCGAAATCTCAGGAAGACCTCCCGTACTTTGCCCTTCGTTTGCGTGACAGAAAACTCCGGGGCCTTCAAGATAAAACCCGAAGTCCCAGATCCAACAGCGTTGCGGTACTTCGTCGTGCCAGATGAACTGGCCGCATTCGTCGCAGATCTCGGCGGGCTTATCGACCGGCCTGTCTTTCAAGCACTTTGCGCGATTCCAAGTGTACGCAAAGATCACTGGCTCTGCCGGGTTGCCGCAACTATCTTTCCCTTTGCAGTAACCCTTTTTCTTAAGGGCCTTCTGCTTAGTGATTGCTTGGTCCAACTTGTCGAAGCAGTATCTGAAGTCACCTTGTGAAATCCTTGGGTAGTGCCCTATTAGGGCTGCAGTGATTCCGATGCATCCGGTCTTAATCTGCGTTGCTGGAAAGTCCTTGCGGTTATAGCAATTTCGCTTACAAATGAAACGTTCCATCTGTTCCCATGTACAAAAAACATTCTCCTCGTTATCACCTCCTGGCAGTTCACCTCCTGGGACACTATCAGCGAGTCCCATAGGATCCACGAGGCGAAGCGGCTTCGAATGAACATACTGATAGAGATTGAGCGTTCCGCCTAGATACCCGATCGGATCTCGAGAGGCGAATGCGCCGCATGTTGAGGAGTAGACGCGACGCCGAAAATGAAACATGAAAAGCCGGCTATCCCATTCGCGTCCCGTGAACGTATAACGATTCAGAGTATGTGATTCGGAGAATTGAGATCCGTACTCGTCGAAAAACATCGGCGAGCCGTACGCGGTGTATGCGTAACGTTCGACAATTGTGCCGGTCGCGTCGGTTAGGCCGTAGATACTATACTGCTGGTTGCGGTGATAGTAGAGCGTCTCGCCAGTTGACGTTGTGTGCCGGGTCGTGAGTTGGTCGAGATAAATGGCGTAAGTGTAAAGGTATGTTGGCGAAGCAGGGGGGGCACCGTGAGCGTAATCGGCAACGGTTTGCTGATCGCATTGTACGAATATGGTGAAAGAGTCTTCGGAGATCGATTGACGAGCGACGCGGCGGCCAAGGGCGTCGAAGTGGTAGAAGACGTCGGGCGTGTTGTCCGAGTCCACGTCGGCGGATTGCATTTTGTTGTCGAAGTCCCAGGACAGCGACAGGCTGGAGCCTGAAGTTGGGAGGCTGGAGGAAGATCGGAGGCTCGCGGGAATGAAGGTCATGTTCCCTTTCGCGTCGTGAGTTGCATTGCCAGCGTTGGAGGAAAGCAGTTCGTGCGCTAACCCGTGGGTCCGACTTTGAGAGGAAGCGGTTTCGGTGAACGTGTTCCAATCGCCGACAGGCGAAAGTGCCCATTGCTGGTTGAGCTGCGAATCACTTCGAGACCAGTTGATCAAACGGTCCTTGGCATCGTAGCCATTCGGGCCAACAGCAAATCCGTACCCGCTCATCACGCCTGTTATCGATTCAGCGGTTTTGTTTTTGTTGGCGTCCCAGGTGTAACCTAAATCGCCGATCGCCGCCCCGCTGAAGGCGATTCCAAGCAGCGTGTTGTCGGTGTTGTATGACCGAGTCTCGCTCACGCCGTTGTTGTAACTGCTCGTCAACATTCGCCCGCCGTCATCATACGTGCGTGTGTCAACCGGCGTACCAGCGACTTTCACCTGCTGCAACAAGCCGCGCGGCGTGTACATGCGTTCGACGATTGTCCCGTCCGGGTAGGTGTATTGCGTCAGTCGACTCACCGCATCGTAGGAAGTGCCAACTTGATACGTCTGTCCACCGATCGTGAGCGACTCGGTTGCCTTCCTCGCCGCGCTATCGTACGTGAACGCTATAGTGTTGTTGTAGCGGTCGGAGACGGCAGTCAGGAGTTGATTGCTCTGGTTATGAGTAAACGTGTCTGTGTCGTTGGCGGGATCGGTCGGTTGCTTGAGGCGTTCACGGTATTCGCGGGAGATTAGTCGATAAGCGAGGTCGTATACGAACGTGACGTAATCACCTTGTTGGTCGGTCTTGGTGCTCACGCGCCCCGCGCCGTCGTAGGTGAAACTGACGATCCCGTAACCCAAGTCCGGCGGAGAAGTGCCGGGGACATGATCGGGATATGCTTCGCTCAGTTTACGATTCGCCGAGTCATAGGTATAACTCGTCGTCTGATTCTCCGGGTCGGTCAGCGACAATAGATTCCCACCGGCGTCATAAGCCCGAATCGTCATGCCGCCAAGTCTATCCGTTGTGGAAACGCGGCGCGAGCGGGAATCGTAGGCATGCAGCGTGTCGTGATTCTTGGCGTCGGTTTCCTTCACGAGGTTGCCGGCCACGTCATATGCCTTCTTGCGATTCCAGTTATTCGCGAGTTCCAGTGTATCCGCGCATTGGATGTCGCGATTCAGCGCGTCATACGTGCAATCCTGGCCGACGCTGTTGGGATCACGCACGGCAATCTGGTTGCCGTTCGCGTCACTGCTGAAGGTCGAGACGAAGTTCTCGGCGTCAACCGATTCGATCGTTCGTCCTGCACCATCCGTACGGCTGCGGGTGATGTGATTGAGGGCATCGTGACGAGCCGTTTCCAACACGTCGCCGAAGTTGGCTACGTTGACGATCGTGTCATGCTGGATGGTGGACCAAGTAATCGCCGTGCCGGATTGCTCAAGAATACCTTGGGCCACGGATCGGCCTGCGCCGTCACTGATCGACACGGATATTTCGTCTTCGCCATTGAGCGTCACCGTGGCCGAGCCGTCGGCACTGGCGGAGCCAGTGGCACCCAAATCGGTCCCGTCGGCGGAGAGTTCGGTAAGGAGCGAAGCTATGCTCAAGGTGAAGCTGCCGCTGCCATCGATCTTGGCGACCGTGATGCCAGCGTCGAGACCTTGCCCATCGTCCAGGTCGTCGTCGTAGAACCAGCGTTGGGTAAGACCGTCTGAAGACGGGACTCCAGCAAGACCGGCGATCGGCACGTTGTTGGGATCAACCACGCCCAATGGGACCAGCCACGTTGTGCGCGCAATGGGACGATTGCGTTCATCGTAACGAGTCGTGACTTCGCCCAGCGTCTTCGTATCATCGGGGTTGTGGTAGTTGGTGTGTGAAGCAACGTCCGAGACCGTCGCTTGATGCGTCACATTGCCGCGATAGTCGTTATTGGTGATGGTGCCGTGGCCCAGCGGATCGATGGTGGCTTGGGTGCGACCGCAACAAGCATGGTAAATCGTTTGCCAATCGTTACCGCGCGCGTCGGTGCGCGTGTCGAGACGGCCATCGACCGTGTAGGTGTAAGACTCGGTGCTGGCTTCCGCCGTGCCGGGAGCTTCCGTGCGCGATGCCAAGCGGTTGCGACCGTTGTAGGTCATCACGGACTTGGCGTTCTGATAGCCGTTCGTATCATTGACATCAAAGTAACGCGGCGAGCGGACTTCGATCACGTTACCGTTGGCGTCATAATCCGTTTCCGTCTTGGCGGCGACCGGCGTACCGGCGGCAGCGACTTGTTCGATCGCTCGGCCTCGGCTGTCGTAGGTCGTCGTGCTGCTGATGCCTCGACCATCGATCGTTTCGATCAAATTGCCGGCATCATCATAAATGTAGTCGGTGATGACGTACTTGCCGTTGGGATCGGGATCGACTTTGCGCGTGAGGGCCATGACCGGACCTGCGTTGGGAAACGGATCCTTGCCGTCGTTTTGGATCGGGTTACCGAATTCATCGTACATCTCGTACTCGTAGCCTTCGTCTTGCCACATCACGAAGTGGGTAGCGCTGCGCGGAATGTCCAAGTCCGAATGACCAATGTCCAAGGAAGAGAAGAAGGAGTGAACGTCGAACATCGAACTTTTAACGTCGAACGCTGAAGGGAAGGATGTGAGGGAGGCGAGAAGGGAGGGGGATGGGGAGAGGGGGAGATGGGGAGAGGGGGAGACAAGGTGATGGGGTGGCTGGGCG
>CAUJKL010000668.1 GCA_963204995.1 Planctomycetota bacterium
AGGCTCATTCTGAGGCGTCCCCCCGTCGCGGCGCCGCCAAACTTCAACGCACGATCTATGCGTGTACGTCCTGTACCCGCATAGATCGCAATTCGTTATCGGTCTGAATGCGAGCAGGAACCTACTACTTGCGAAGAACTCTTTTAATCTCGCTTGCGATCCTCCTGCCGCTAATTGTGCTGCAATTCTTTCCCCTGAAATTCCAGCAAGATGACTATGAATTGCATAGACTTGGGTGGCCCTTTTGGTATGACCGACAATTTCACATTGTTTTCCCGGGTGTGCCCACCGTAATGTGGAATTCTCTTTGGCACGGATTAAACGTTAAAGCCATTGTTGGAAATATCGTGTTCTCTTCGCTAGTCTTCGTTTGTTTGCTAGCAATTGGCATTCAATCCAAGGGCTTTCGAAAACTGCTTCTCATTGATCTGATTTCGCTAACGGTGATGGTAGCGATTTGCGTCAGCTTTCGATCGGAAATATCGCATTACGTACACCTATGCGAATCGGCACTTGGAAGTGCGCAGAAAACTCCGGCATCGTTGTTAGAATCGTCGCTTTTGCAGACATTCTCGGTTACGATATGCTTTGGACTTTACGCGCTGGTTCGCACGTGTCGGGGCTGGACAAGGACCGATAACAAACGGTTGAACGTGAGCGGCGGTCCACGTCCGACTTGAAGCAACGTTTTCTGGCCGCCGCCACGTTAACCGTAGCGTCCGCAACCTAGTTTCTCTCATCGCGGCATGCGAATACGATGAATCGATTTGCAAAATTCGCTTTCGCTATCGTCGTATTGGCTGCTGTTGCACTCGCATACGACTACTGGAATGTAACGCGGAAAGAAAAGCTGCTCTCAAACGCGGTTTCACGAATTGGCGGGCGTAACGGGTCGATTCCCGTTTGGCCGCTCGGGACTGAATATCGAATCACCTTGACTGCGGTTCCCAATGCGGAGCAATTGGAAGAGCTAAAAATTGCCAACCAGATGCGAGGTTGGGTGGGAATCGCTATTGAAGACTGCGAATTAAAACACGAAGACGTCGATCGGATGCGAGAACGTTTGCCCGCCTGCCATCTATTCGTTGTACGAGGTGGTAAAGTGACGCGGATGCTAAATCCCAACCAAAAAGCGGACGATCAATCGGATGCACGAGAGGCCTCGGCGCAGCCGGTTCTGAACTCAACAATTACTCCTCGGTCCTCGTGATCCTGGACGTGCGGCAAACACCGTGCGACGACGGCACATGACGCGGTCGATGCAATACCGGCAGTTCACCGTCAGATCAGCGCTGACCGCCACGACTGCCTTTGCCATTGCCTTGGCGATTTGGAAATCATTTGGGACGGTTTACACCGTCGCTACAACTGCTCTCGCGGTAGTAACCATCGTCCTGGTGCGAATCTCTTTGGCAGGTCGCCGAAGCACGATATTCACGGTGTTACTCGGAGCATCACTTTGGGCTTACACGCGTATAGGACTGGCATTCTTCGAGGACTGGACCGATACATACACCGTGGAACATCACGTCGTGTTCTGTTTCATAGGTGGGTTTGCCGCGCTGCTTTCATTCGTTTATTTCAGGACTGAAGTCACCATAACCTCGACGTTTGCGTTTTCGAACGTCGTCACGAAGCCGAGAATCACGACAATAGCAATGCTCACGGCGCTTGTGCTTTCCTTTCTGTGCTTGCCCATCGTCGTTTGGCACAAGGCGATGAATCCAGACGCTAACATGCGAACGTACGGAGTCCAGGGTGGTGTGCAAGTCTACCACTATTGGGGCCGTGGGTTCGACGATGCCATGTTCGCTGATTGCTCGCGTGAGATTCCACTGAGGGGCGCACACATACTCGTATTTCGTTATACATCCCTCTCGGATCAAAGCGTTCAACGGTTGATTCAATTCCCAAATACGGTTGCCCTCGATATTCGCGGAACTCGTATCACCTACGCTGGTGCGAAGGTTTTGCGTGATGCGTTGCCAGACTGTAAAATCATTCATTGACCCGACATGCCGCATATCAACTCGGTGAATGGGAGGGCTCGGCGCGGTCAGTTCTGAAGTCAAGCTCTTCTCCTCGCCCCCCGTTACCTCCAACATCGCTCCCTCACTTTGCTCCAGGAGAATGCCGACGAACAATCCGATCGTTCGCGAACCTCGATTCCGATTCTCGTTGAAGACGATGTTTCTCGCCTTCACGGTACTTACGGTCATCGTGGGTGGCGCATTCATCTTTCTTCGGCAAGTCGAACAAGCGGTGATGAATGCTTACCGGGTGTGGGGCACTGGCGACATGCTCGTCGAATACATGAAACAAAACAATGACGAATGGCCAACGGGTTGGAACGATGTAAAAGAGTTTATGGCGGAAAACTCGTTTCAACATGCCGGTATGTCCAGCTTCGAAGAGGTGCGTAGCAACATAGAAATTGATTTTTCGTTTGACCCTGCTTCGGTTGATACGAGCATTGACTTTGACGAGTCGCAACCTGCATTTCGTGCGGTCTGGCTTCGCAATGGCAAAACTACGCACTACGAAGGAACTGGGCCAAACGAAATCATCTTCCGATACCTTAGAAATCGGGCTTCTGATAGTCGACTACCGTCGACCCAAGATGGGAGCGAACCATCGATTGAGCCGACGCCAACGGCGCAATCCAACTGAATGGTCGATCAAACTCGTTGGCGCGGTCAATCGTTATCCCACTCAGTCGTCATGGAACATGAAACACAATCGCATATTCCGCATTACCGAAGATGACGTCGACGACCTCAGCGTCATAGTCAATCTCAAGTTTGTGACCAGATAGAAGCATCGTCCCCAGCAATGGGTATGTGCCGTCGTTTGCGACGATCTGCGTTTCATACGTCGCACCGAACCAATCGAAAAAGCAAGCGTACGTTTCCAACTCTACCGTTTTCCCGTCAGCGAGAATCGCTTCCGCAGACGACTCTTTGACAAGTCCCAGCGATTCGATGTACTTGTGAGGAATCACCAAGCCGCCATTGAGTGCCGTGTCGATCCAGACCGCCAATTCTGTGCGGTCACCTGCATTTGTCGCGGCTACTGGCACAGAAATCAACGCGCGTAGCTTATCGTCAACCAATCCATTCACTGGCACATCACTCCAATATGAAACGCGGCGGCGTGGCCTATCCGAATTGTATGCGACAGCTTCGACGGATACTTGGACCGCGCCAACTTGACGGCTGCATCGAACGTCTCGGCGCCAAAGAACTCACCGGAATCGGGCTCGATTGCAACAAACTGATCTCTGCGGTCGGCTTCCAAATCGATTCGAAGCCGTTGCTCGTAAATATCTTTCGCCCGCGCAATGACAGACTTCGTTTCTTCGGATACCATCATGCACCTCCGTTGGACGGCTTTTTTGATATGGTGTATTGTAGCGGCGGAATCGCGTTGGGGCACTTGCGATCCTGGCCTGCGGCACCCCGAACGACGAGACCGTGGCGAACTATCGATTGAATCGAAGTCGGCGGCGAAGTCCAACTGAATGGACAACCAGCTACGTCGGCTTGGTTAATCGAGTCGCCGCCCAGTCGAGCCGTGCTCATGCGGTGGATTGTCCAACGTGTAACAAATCGCTAAGCAACCTGAGCCACCCTGCGAGCGTTAATCTTTGAGTTACGGCTCGAAGTAGCGATGTATTCGGCCACCGCTTATCATAGCGACCGTACAAACAACGCCAAACGCGGTAAGTGCTTCTACTGCGGAACGCTCTTGTCGCCTGCGCCCTTTTTACGCCGCCGCTCGATTGGCTTGCGAGCTACTGAAATTCTCGGCAATCCCGACGGCCTTCACACCACTGTTACGCAGCGCTGTCGCCACGGTGAGGGTTTCTTCCTCCGACGTGTGACGCACATCACGAGCGACGATCGCAGCATCCACCGCTTCAACGTTTTTCCCTAGATCGGCTGTACCGGCGTCGATGATCAACAAGTCGAAGCTCGCTGCTGCCGCTCGGAACACTTGGCCAACACGATCGTCCCCAAGAGACGTAATCTCCGAACCCAGTCCCGCCGCCGAAGGAAACAGTGTGATCTTCTCTTCGAGCCCTGTAATAGCAGCCTCGGCAAGAGGCTGCTCGCAGACGGCGGCACTT
>CAUJKL010000669.1 GCA_963204995.1 Planctomycetota bacterium
AACGTTATAACAAAACCCAATTCGGGGTCGACCTTAATTCGTGGGCCCCGATGATGTCCTCCCACGAATTCAGGACGACCAAGAATTATGGTCCACCGTATTTCTGCCGGATCAGGAGTTCTGAGACTCCGCCCCAGCCACCCGCCCGCCACGTTGTCGACAGCCGGCTTAACTCATTTACTTGGGAAGTTCCAATGTCCACACTTCGCTGCTCAGCGGTTGAGCGTGGCCACCGACGATCCAGATCTTGTCCTGGAACACGAAAGCCGAGTGCTCGTGGCGTGCCTTCCAGATCACATTGGACTTCAGCTCCGTCCACGCCTTGCCGTCCTGAGAAGACCAGACATCGCCCCAGTTTGTCGATGGCTCGTTCGACCAACCACCTAGCACCCACATACGATCTCGATAAACGACCGACGAGAACCACAAACGTGGATGCCACGGCGCTGCTTCGGTTTCTTGTTGCCAATGAACGCCGTCTTCGGAACTCCACACGTCGTTCAACGCGTGATACTTCGGCACATAGTTGCCGCCACCGAAGACATAGATCTTGTCATTCAAGACGACCGCTTGATGATAAGCACGCGGTGACCATTCGGCGTGGGCCGTCGCCTGCTTCCAATCTTTTCCATCGGACGAACACCAGACGTCGTTCTTCAAACTCGCATCGTCACCGAAATAGTAGTTCTCGGTTCCGCCAAGCAGCCACATCTTCCCCTTGAACACAACGGCGGCGGCAGCGATCCGCGGCGTCCAACCGGCATTGGCCGTCGCTTGATCCCAGTGTTCACCGTCGGTGGACGACCAGACTTCGTTGCTGGCCGAATGACCTTCCAGACGGCCGTTGTACCAGCCGCCCATGAACCACATTTTGTCAGCGAAGACCAGGGACATCGACAGGTCGCTGTGCTTCCACGGCGCGGTCTCTTGGACGAGCTTCCACGTCTTCCCGTCGACCGAGTTCCACACGTCGCGCGGCGGTGCCGCATAGGAACTGAGCCAACCACCGAAGATCCACAACTTGTCTTGGTAGACAACTTCGCCTTGCGAATCGCGTGGCTGCCAACCGGCGTGATCTGTAACTTTGACCCAGTTGTGTACTTGCTGTGCCTGTAGTGGAACGGTCACGACGGAGCACAATCCAAAGAGCAAGATCAAGCGAAGCATTCGTTCGTCTCCAGTGCATTATTCAAGGGCCGTGTTCAGGGCAGGCCAACCGATCGTGCAGTAATTCTCTACAGCACCATTCGCTACAGCACCATCGGAGGCAGACCACGGCCACCATTGTGGACACCGCTGTGTACATGATCAATGGAGCGGTGACAATCCGCTTCGACTCGGCGGTTATCGACGCGATGGTGTGTTACAATCATTTCACCGCGAACGTATAGTCGTATTCCTAGACTTCGACTTCGGCGATGAATCGTTCGCTTATCATCCAATACACAATCCTCACAAGTCAAAACCTTCATGGCCAAACACACTCCCGGTTTTCTCGCGATTGTTAACGATGCAAAGACTCGTATCCAAGAGTGCAGCGTCCGCGACGTTAAACACTGGCTGGACGCAGCCGAATCGTTTCATCTGATCGACGTGCGCGAAGAGAGCGAATGGTCGCGCGGCCATCTGCCTTGCTCGGAGCACTTGGGCAAGGGCATCATCGAGCGGGACGTCGAGGCTCGCTATCCCGATAAGTCGGCGAAGCTGGTCTTGTATTGCGGCGGCGGATACCGCTCGGCGCTGGCCGCCGACAATCTGCAAAAGATGGGCTACACCAACGTCATCTCGATGGATGGCGGATTCAGCGGCTGGAAAGATGCTGGATTTGAACTTGCCAAAGACTAACGCCCTCATGGGGCCTCGATCTCGGAGTCAGTGACACGATGAAACCACTCGTTGCTTTTACACTTGCATGCTTGCCTCTCCTCGTTGCATCGCACGAAATGTTTTTCGGTTTGAATCTTGCCAGTGCCGACACCACAACAAACGCCTCCGCACCACAACCGCCCGCAGGTTTTCGAGCCATCTTTAATGGAACAGACCTCACGGGCTGGCATGGGTTGAATCCGCATGGCGTGGCAAAGCTGACCGGTGAGAAGAAAGAAGCCAACCTCGCACAGCAGCGCAGCGAGTTCCCGATCAACTGGACGGTTGAAAACGGTGAATTGGTGAACGATGGGCACGGCCCGTACGCGTCGACCGACGAAGAGTTCGGCGACATCGAGTTGTTGATCGAGTACAAGACAGTGGCTGGCGCGGACAGCGGCATCTATTTGCGAGGCTTGCCGCAGGTGCAGATCTGGGATTGGCATCAAGTCTTCGATCCGAAGAACCCTACCCGCCGACCGCATCTCGGTTCTGGTGGCTTGTTCAACAACACGCCCGCCACGCTCGGTCGTGACCCGATCCGATTTGCAGACAAACCATTTGGTCAATGGAATCAGTTTCGCATCCGTCAGATCGGCGCTCGCACCTGGGTCACGCTAAACAACGTCGCCGTTGTCGAAGGCGCGGTCATGGAGAACTACGAAGACCGCACACAACCGATACCGGCAAAGGGGCCAATCCGGCTGCAAACGCATGGCGGTGAAATCCGCTGGCGGAACATCTTCGTGCGCGAGATCGACGAGCGAGAAGCCAAACAGTTTCTCGCGGCCAATCCAGCGTTGCCGAACCCGACACACTACGACGTCGCTTATGGCCCACATCCCAAGCAACTCATTCACTTTTGGCAAGCCGAATCCGACCAGCCGACGCCCGTGTTGCTCTTCATTCACGGCGGAGGCTGGATGAACGGTGGACGGCTGAGCGGCTTAACGGCGATGTTGCCGACGATGTTGGAAGCCGGTATTTCAGTTGCCAGCGTCGAGTATCGTTTCATTCCCGAAGCAACCGAAGACGGTGTCGTCCCGCCAGTGCAAGGGCCGCTGCACGATGCCGCACGGGCGTTGCAGTTCGTTCGCAGTAAGGCCACCGAGTGGAACATCGACAAGCAACGCATCGGCGCGTCGGGCGGTTCGGCGGGTGCTTGTTCGAGCCTGTGGCTGGCCTTTCATCCCGACATGGCCGACCCAAACAGCGACGATCCCGTCTCGCGCGAATCCACGCGACTGTGGTGTGCGGCCGTCACCGGCGCGCAAACGACACTCGACCCGCAACAGATGCAGGAGTGGACTCCCAACAGTCGTTACGGTGGCCACGCTTTCGGCTTCCAGGGTGATGCGGAGAAGAAGCTCTCCCAGTTCGACGAGTTCCTGGCCAAACGCGACACGATTCTGCCGTGGATTGCCGAGTATTCTCCGTACGCACTCGTCAGCTCCGATGATCCGCCGGTATACCTTTTCTACTCCGCGCCTCCAGCTCTTGGACAGCCGCAAAAAGATCCGACTCACACGTCGAACTTCGGTGTGAAGTTACAGGAACATTGTCAGAGCGCGGGCGTCGACTGTGAATTGGTTTATCCGGGCATGCCCGAGGTGAAGCACGCCACGGTGAGTGATTACCTGATCTGGAAACTCAATAACTAGTAAGACAACGAAGACTTACCTCATTTGCGAGGACATCGAAATGACAACTGATCGAGCATTAAGAGTAGAACGGACACATCGCCAGATTTCTCGGCGGCGCGCCCTGCAATCAATCGGGGCACAGGCCGCTGCCGTGCCGCTGTTTCATTGGTGGAGCTCTTCCACGATTCTGGCGGCCGAAGAACTTGAGCCGCTAAACCGCTTTCCGCGAATGGTACACGAGTACTTTGTGCGGCAGGTGCGCGAGTCGGGCGAACGGCACATCCACAAACTGAATCAACTTCAGTCGAAAACCGACGCCGAGGAGTATGTTCGTGACGCACAGTCGCGGATTCGACAAGCGTTTGGTCCTGAGCCAGAACGCACTCCGCTGAATGCACGCGTGACCGGCACCGTCGAACGCGATACCTATCGAATCGAGAACGTCATCTTCGACAGCCGGCCCGGATTTCCCGTGACCGCGAATCTGTACATTCCAAAAGGATTGACCGGCCCGCTGCCGGCGGTTGTCGGAACCTGTGGACATTCCACGAACGGCAAGGCGGCGGTAGCCTATCAATCGTTCGCTCAGGGATTGGCTCGGCAGGGATACATGTGTTTGATTTACGATCCGATCGGTCAGGG
>CAUJKL010000670.1 GCA_963204995.1 Planctomycetota bacterium
CTTCGGGCCGGAGGAGCTTTCTACCTCCTACGCTCCGAGGCTGTGATTTTATTGGGTGGGATAGGCTTCCAGCCTGTCAGAAATACGGGGAAAATGACAGGCTGGAAGCCTATCCCACGATTTTTTCACAACCTCTCCGGCTAAATGTCAGGTAGCAACGCTCACGAAATACCTTCCCCAATGGTTCCTGGCTTTACGCCAATTAGCCCTCGGAATGCCGCGAAACGAAACCTTGGCAGCCAACAGGTTTCATCGAGCAACTCCAATTCGGGGCATCGTGCGACGCCTTCCGTTGTCGTTATCGAGGCTGACTTGCATTCTGGGTTGAAAACCAACTCGCTGTCAATCTGAAGGCGATCGGCACCCTCGACGAATCGAGACCGCATCTGCTAAACTCTGCGGATTATACGACTTGGCGGCAGCCGTCGTGTCGCCGATTGTCCCCAAACGAGGAGCCATTTCGTGAGACGTCCCTTCATCGCTGGCAACTGGAAAATGACCCAATCTCGCGCGGAAGCCGTGGCATTGGCTCAAGGAATCGTTAGTCAGCAGGGAAAGACGGAGATCGAAGTCGCCATTGCGCCTCCGAGCGTTTACTTGGATGCTGTCAGCCAAGTCACAAAGGGATCGGCGGTCGGCCTGAGCGCTCAGAACATGTACCACGAGGCGAACGGAGCCTTCACCGGCGAAATCAGCGCAAGTATGTTGCTCGACCTGAGTTGCAAGTATGTCATCCTCGGTCACAGCGAGCGGCGACATATACTGGGCGAAACCGACGCCGACGTGAATCGCAAGGTCCACGCCGCCCTGGCAGCTGGCCTGGTGCCCATCGTTTGTGTAGGCGAAACGCTGGCCGAGCGAGAAGCCGGTAATACCAAGTCCGTTGTACAACAACAGTTCGACGGTTCGCTGGCCGGGCTCTCGAACGAGCAGATGAGTGATGTCGTGATCGCTTATGAACCGGTATGGGCGATCGGCACCGGCAAAGTAGCCACGCCCGATCAAGCCGAGGAGGTGCATGCCGATCTTCGCAAATTGCTGGAAACTCGCTACAATTCCAACGTTGCAGCTGCTGTGCGGATTCAGTACGGCGGCAGCGTCAAGCCAGATAATGCCGCCGAGTTGCTTGGCCAGCCGAATATTGACGGAGCTCTCGTCGGGGGTGCTTCGCTTAAAGTAGATAGCTTTTTAGGAATCATTGCTGCGGCAAAGTAGTTCGAAGGATCGAAAGCCGCTCCTCAATCAAGGACCGTGTCCCATGCAGTTCCTGTTCATGTCGCTGTCGCTGGTGACAGCCATCTTCCTGATCTTACTCGTACTCGTCCAACGAGGTCGTGGTGGCGGTTTGACCGGTGCGCTTGGTGGTATGGGAGGCCAGAGTGCATTCGGATCGAAGGCGGGTGACTTGTTCACTCGCATCACGATCGGAGTGGCTGCGTTCTGGATCATCTTGTCCGTGGCAGCGATCAAAGTATTGAATACTCACGAAACCGTATTCGGTGACACGGATGCGACGACCTTCAGCGACACGACAACTCCCTCGCTGACGACCGATAAGCCCGAGGATCTTTCGAGCGAGACGGCAGCACCCACAACAACCGACGCAGACGCGACACCAGCCACGGGCGAAGCCGCGCCAGCGACAGCCGAACCGGAAGCTTCAACCGAAAGCGCGACGCCAGCTGCAACGGGAGGAGCCGCCGCACCTGCGGATGCTCCGGCTGCAGCGGAGCCAGCGGCACCCGCATCGGCCGCGCCTGCTTCGGCGGAATCATCAGAAGCGACTCCAGCGAAGGAACCGGCAGCGGAGAAGAGCGAGTAGTGCTGCGTCAACGCTTAGTCTTAGGGTTGAGTGTCACTGGCTCTGCCAGTGTCATTCTGTGTTTCTCTTGTCCAAAGAGCACTGGCAGAGCCAGTGGCACCCTAATTCCTGGCTGTGACAAACCAGTAGCATCTTGCAGAAAGTTGTCGCAAATCGATCTTCGGTTTGCATAGGCTGCGGCCCAGCCGCTTGTGAAAGGACACTGCGTTGTTGCTTAGCATGACCGGCCAAGGGTCGGCCCATGTCACCGAAGAGGGTGTCTCCGTCGCCGCCGAAGTCCGTACGGTCAACAGCCGCTACTTCAAGCTGGCGCTGCGTACCAGCGACGGTTACAGTTCGCTCGAGCCACGCATCGAAGAGGTGGTTCGCCGCTACGTCCGACGCGGAACGGTGCAGCTCGACCTGCGAGTGGATCGCGAATCGGTGGCGGATGATTTTCGCTTGAACGAGACGGCATTGGCGAGCTATCAGCGACAACTGACCGAAGTCGCTCGCCAACTCAAGCTCGACTCGAAAGTCACCTTGGAGTCATTGCTCGCGCTGCCTGGCGTGGTTGACGAGCGAGTCTCGCGGAATGTCGATACCGATGCCGAGTGGCCACTGGTCGAACGCGCGTTGATTCAGGCACTCGAAGGTCTGACGAAGATGCGGACCATCGAAGGGCAGGCGATGGCGGCAGACATGTCGGCGCAGTGCAAGTCGATCGGTCAGGAGTTGGACCATATCGCGGAGCGAGCGCCGCTGGTGACCGAAGGATATCGTGACCGGCTGACCGAACGGATGAACAAGCTGCTGGCCGAGTTCGAAGTCCGGGTCGAAGCGTCCGATGTCATCCGTGAAGTCGGACTGTTCTCCGAACGCAGTGACATCTCGGAAGAAATCGTTCGGCTGCGTCACCATCTCGAACAGTTCGATCAGATCATGGGATTGGACGAGAGCAGCGGCAGGAAGCTCGAATTCATCACGCAGGAGATGTTTCGCGAGTCGAACACCATCGGCTCGAAGGCGAACGATGGCGAAATCGGACGCCACGTGATCGAGGTCAAGGCGGCGGTCGAACGCATTCGAGAAATGATTCAAAACGTCGAGTAGATGGATAAGGTAAAACAAGGCAAGCTGGTCATCATCTCCGGGCCTTCGGGAGCTGGAAAGTCGACGGTGTTGAAACGCGTCCTGGCGGAGTGTTCGCAGCCGCTTGAATTGAGCGTTTCGGCCACGACACGCCGACCACGCCCCGGTGAAACTGACGGACTTGACTATCACTTCCTCTCGAAAGAGGACTTTGCCCGCCGCAAAGAAAATGACGAGTTTCTGGAGTGGAAAGAGGTCTTCGGACGCGGCGACTACTACGGAACGTTGCAAAATACGGTGGCGGCTGGTCTTGCGGCTGGAAAATGGGTAGTTTTAGAGATCGATGTGGAAGGTGCGATGATGGTTCTGGCGAGCCATCCCGATGCGATTACGATCTTCCTTCATCCCGGCAGCGACGAGGAACTCGAACGGCGATTGCGGGACCGAGCGACCGAAACCGAAGATTCCATCCAACGGCGGCTGGAAGTCGCGAGACGCGAGATGGCCTGCCTGAAGAAATACAAACACGAAGTCGTTAACCACACAGTAGACCAAGCAGTCGAAGATATCTGTCACATCCTGGCACGCGGAGAATGAGATGTTTGAAGAGTTGAAAGAAGAAGCGATCGTTAACAAAGTTGGTGGTCGGTTCAAGCTGTCGACACTGATTCAGAAGCGGTTGGTTCAGCTCAATGCGGGCAGCCGTCCGCTGGTGCGGGTAGACAACGACATGCACAAAATGGAAGTTGTCCTCCAGGAAGTCTTGCAAGACAAGATCTTCCTCGACTCGTCCAACGAAGTGAAGATTACTGGTGACCTTCACGAAGGCAGCGCCGGGCCAGACATCAACCCGTTGCCTCTATGATGGGGTCTGTATGACCAACCGCGAGATCGTCGTTGGCGTCTCGGGCGGAATCGCCTCTTACAAAACCGCCGCCCTGGTCAGCCAACTCGTTCAGGCTGGTCACGGCGTGTCGGTGGTGATGACAGCGGCAGCTCAGCAGTTTGTCGGGCAAGCGACCTTCGCGGCACTGACCGGACGCCCTGTCGCGACAGAGATGTTCGACGATGCCGCGCATCCCTTGGGTGCTCATATCGCATTAGCCGAGCGGGCCGAGTTGCTTTGCATCGCGCCCGCCACCGCGAACTTTATGGCGAAAGCGGCGAACGGACTGGCCGACGATCTGTTGTCGACCCTCTACTTGGCTTTTCCTCGCCTGACGTTGATCGCCCCCGCGATGAATTGCGCGATGTGGGACAAGGCCGCAGTGCAGCGAAATCTGAAACAGTTGCGTGACGACGGCGTCGAAGTTGTCGATCCGGAAGAAGGTTGGCTGAGTTGCCGGACACGCGGCGTTGGGCGAATGGCGGCTCCGGAAACGATCTTGGCGGCAATTCAAAGGGCATTGGACTAAAGTAGGCCGCATGGCTCGCATCCTGATCACTTCCGGCCCGACACGTCAGTACCTCGATCCGGTTCGGTACTTGACGAACGGCTCGAGTGGTCGGATGGGGAAGGCATTGGCCGAGGCTGCTCTCGCACTGGGGCACGACGTGGTGATCATCAGCGGCCCGGTCATCGTCGACTATCCCCAAGAAGCCGAAGTCATCGCGATCATTTCGACGGAAGACTTGCTTGCCGAGGCAGAGCGATTGTTTCCACAATGCGACGGCGTGATCGCGGCAGCTGCGCCATGCGACTATCGCCCCCATCGCGTCGAATCTCAAAAGATCGTCAAGACCGGCGAGCCGATCACGCTGCACTTGATCGAAACGCCCGATGTCATTGCGACGATCGGACGGAATCGGCGCGACGATCAATGGATGGTAGGTTTCGCTTTGGAGACCGAAGACCAACGATTTCGCGCGTTAACGAAACTCGAACGGAAGAGTTGCGATTTCATCGTGCTCAATGGTCCGGAAGCCATGGACGCGGCGGAGAATTCCGTCGAGATTATCGCACCGAGCGGAGACGTGGTGGAAACACTTCAGGGAAGTAAACGCGATGTCGCCGATGGAATCTTGCAACTGATTCAAGAACGGTTGATCTGCGGTGCCGCCGATGTCGGAGATGGGCACGACTGATACTTCCCTTGCCAACTGTCGCGGCGTTCAAGTTCTTGCTCGAGAGCGTTCTTTATCGCTGGCTTATCCAAGCACCACGACGGTCCGATGAGATAGTCCGGTGGCGCGTCGCCGCTGATGCGTTCGACGATCGTCGAAGGTGGCAGGATTTCTAAGGCGTCGACCAGCACGCGAATGTAGTCATCACGACTGATCAGTTCGACCGCGCCGCTTTCCACGAGGTCAGCCAAGGGCGTCTTCTTGACCGCATATAAATTGTGAAGCTTCACCGCATCGACGCCCACGCGACAAAGTTCGCGAATCGTGGCCAGCATGTCTTCGTGGCTCTCGCCCGGAAAACCGAAGATGACGTGGGCGCAAATCTCGAAACCTCGTCCCTTACTTCGCGCGACGGCATCGAGAAAAGAATCGTGATGATGCCCACGGTTCATCCAGTCGAGCGTGCGGTCGTGCATCGTCTGCATGCCGTATTCGACCGTCAGATAAGTCTGCTGCGCGACTTCGCCTAAGAGGTCGAGGACGTCGTCCGGGACACAGTCGGAGCGCGTGCCGATCGCCATGCCGACGACTTTCGGATGCGACAACGCGGCCTCGTAAATTGGCCGCAAACGCTGGACCGGCGCATAGGTATTCGTGGCGGGCTGAAAGTACGCCGTGAAGTGATCGCAGTCGTAGCGGCGCTTCAGCCGCGAGATGCCATCGTCGATCTGATCGATGATGTTCTGTCGTCGCACGCGGCGACTGGGGCTGAAGCTGCGATTGTCACAGAAGTTGCAGCCGCCTGTGGTGATGGTGCCGTCGACGTTTGGGCAGGTGAACCCCGCGTCGATGCTCACACGCTGCACCCGATACCCATACTTCTGACGAAGATGAAAGTTATACGAGTAGTAGCGTAGCCCCGCGGCTCGCCAGTCATAAACGACCGACTCCTCACTCGAATGGCCGCACGTTGACTCCACGAAAGCCCTCATTTAGATTCTAAGTTGCTGGCACAGCGACAGTAAGAACGCATCTTAGGTAAGGTGTCAGCACCTCACAAGCTCCGCTCAGGTGGCCCCGATGGCGAAAATCGAACAATACGGTGAATTGATTCCCAAGGGGGCCGGTGATCCGATCCCGCTGCTGAAGAAGAATTTGCTGATCGGTCGTCGCGAGAGCTGCGACATCGTTTTGCGATTTGGCAACATCTCGGCCCATCACTGCGA